>CAZOTP010000094.1:0-11167 GCA_964582655.1 uncultured Pirellulales bacterium
ACATCTTATTTCTAAGATCATTAAAAAACTTATTCTCGCTTACCGAAGTCGCATTCGCCAACCTGTCCCCGTGCAGAATTCCTCTTTGCAGAAAATTGAAAAGTATATATGGCATTGATAACAAATAAGTTATAAATGCCAACCGGGAGGGATACAAATTAGGCATAGACTTTGCTAGTTACTTACGATATAGTAACCAGTTCGGATAGAGTTGAAGGATCGTCCGTGCGCGGCCGAGATGTTCCGATAAGCAATATCGGATGTTGGTTTCCGACGGGCGGAATTCACCGAGGATGGGTGGCGCGGGCCACTGAAGCCACAAGAGATGTTGATCATCAGGCCCCATGCAAGCGGACGCCGTGAACCTGGTCAGGCCGGGAACGGAGCAGCCATAAGCGGGCGGTTTGTTGTGCCGTGGGTTTGCCGGGTGGGAGTCTTTTGTGGCCTCAGTGCCTCGTTCCGCCCCAGCGATGAAAACCGCCGGTTGTTCTGAAACCCTTTCTTCCTCGGGTGGCGCTGGGATCTGAATGGAAGACACCATCGCCAGGATGAGAGTGCTGATTCGATGTCCTATACGGTTCTGGCAAGACGTTATCGCTCCAGGCAGTTTGAAGATGTAGTAGGCCAGGAGGCCGTTGCGCGAACGCTTCGAAACGCCATCCTGACGGACCGCGTCGCCCATGCCTATCTGTTCACGGGAACGCGAGGCGTGGGAAAAACAACCATGGCGAGAATCTTCGCCAAAGCCCTGAACTGTCTCGCTTTCGATAAGCCCACTGTCACTCCCTGTGATACATGCGAAAGCTGCCTGGCTATCGCCGAAGGCAATGATATCGATGTTCTGGAAATCGACGGAGCCTCCAATACCGGTGTCGAGCACATCCGCGAGCTGCGCCAGAACGCGATATACAGGCCTGCCCGCGCCCGATTCAAAATCTATATCATTGATGAAGTCCACATGCTTTCGGTCAGCGCATTTAACGCCCTTCTCAAAACACTGGAAGAGCCGCCCGAACATGTCAAGTTTCTTTTTGCCACCACGGAAGCCAATAAAATTCTTCCCACCATCCTGTCCCGCTGTCAGCGGTTTGATTTTCGAAACCTGACTCTGGAAGAAATTGCCGTTCAGCTTACGTCTGTCCTCCAAGGCGAAGGGCTGGACGCCGAAGACGCGGTGATTCGGCGAATTGCCCGGCTGGCGCACGGCTCCATGCGGGATGCGCTAAGCCTTATGGACCAGCTTCTCAGCACGGGGCAGGGAACCATTACCGCCGAAGTGCTGAATGATCTGGTAGGGCAAATCCGCTCGGAGCGAATTTTCCGGCTGGCGCAGGCCATTTCCCAAAACAGCGCATCCGACGCCATGAAAGAACTCGATGGCGCCATCGCCGAAGGATGGGCGCTCGAAGCTCTGGCGCAATCTTTGCAGGATCATTTCCGTGATCTGCTGATGATTCGAAGCTGCGGACCGGATACGGAACTTGTGGAGCTGGAAGAAGCCCAGGAACGGAAACGCTTCCAGGATCAGGCGCAGCAGTTTGATTCCGCTGCCTTGACTTATGCGATAACGGTGACGGAAGAAGTCCGCCGCGCCATCAAGGCCGCCGGAGCCGGCCGCGCCTTTCTCGAAGCCGGCATCATCCGTCTGACCTGCGTCGAGCAGTTTGGCGACGTACAGGCGTTGCTCAAACAGATTCAGCAGCTTCAGGCGGGGTCTGCCGGAACTGTTTTGCCTCTCGTGGCTCGATCTCCGTCCGTTTCCACGACTCGCACTTCTGTTCCTTCCCCGGCTGTTGTCAATTCCTCGCCCGTCCGAGCCGTGCAGCCGGAAACCAATCCCTCATCCGCGATTCCGTTGAACGCTTCGCCTTCTGAAATTACACTTTCCTATCTGGAACAGCACTGGGCCGCTCTCCTGCAGGACCTGGCTCGTCGAGACGCTTCGCTCCCGCCGTTCCTCGAAGGAGCCAATCCCACCCATTGGTCGGGAAATACGTTGACTCTTACCTTTGGTGCCGGACATAAAAACAAATACGATCTTCTGAATGCCCAGCCGCTGATGCGAAAATCGCTGGAAAAGATGTGGTCCGACGTGCTGGCTCGCAAAATCCAGCTCAACATCCAATATCTCACGGCACAGGCGGGCAACGGGATAAAAACGCATAAACTGCAAGCGGAATCTTCCGACCCGCTCCCTCCCGGCGCCAAACCGAGTCAGGAGCAGATTAACGCCGCGATCGCGGATCCCGCGGTGCAGCAGGTCCAACAGCTTCTGGGCGGAAAAATCAGGCAGGTCGATCGGAAACACTCCCCCTTGACGGAGGGAAAGGATTAATCCATGGCAGGACTCGGAGATTTGGCCGGATTGATGGGTAAAGTTCGGCAGATGCAGCAGCAAATGCAGCAGATGCAGGAGCAGCGGCGGCAAATGACCGTCGAGGCGTCCAGCGGCGGGGGCATGGTTCTGGCTGTTGTCAACGGCACGGGGGAGCTGGTCGAGCTGAAAATCGATCCGGCCGTTGTGGACAAACAGGATGTGGAAATGCTGGAAGACCTCGTGAAAGCCGCTGTCAACGCCGCCAATGAAAAAAGCCAGCAGCAGCTCAAAGAGGAAATGATGAAAATGACCGGCGGACTCAACATTCCAGGCCTGGATCAACTGGGACAAATGTTTCGATGAGCAACGTGCACAGCAAAAGCATCGAAACCCTGATTCAGCGGTTTTCCAAACTGCCGGGCATCGGTCCGCGAACGGCGGAGCGGCTTGCCTACCATCTTCTGCAGGAACCGGCCGAAGAGGCCCTCGCCCTGGCCGATGCCATCCGCGCCATGAAAAGCCAGATTCGAACCTGTTCCCGATGCTATAATTTAACAGAAGAAGAATTGTGCTCGATTTGCCGCGATTCCCGGCGGGACTCCTCCATCCTGTGCGTCGTCGAACAGCATAACGATCTGATCAGCCTGGAAGAAACCGGCTTGTGCAACTGGGTGTATCATGTCCTTCAGGGGCACTTGGCCCCGCTGGAGGGTATAACACCGGATGATCTAACCATTGACGCCCTGATTAAGCGAATCGAAGGAGGCGGGATCAGGGAACTGGTGATGGCAACGAATCCGAACATGGAAGGCGATGGGACGGCTTTGTATATCAGCTCCCTTCTCGCCGGCATGCCGGTGAAAATTACCCGCCTGGCGCGGGGGCTCCCCACCGGAGGCAGCATTGAATTTGCAAATAAGAGCGTCCTTTCCGACGCGATTTCCGAACGAGTGCCTTTGCAGTAAGTTTCAGCCAAATCCGCTTGGAAAAGCGGTCGATACTTATAGTAACGTCTGGAAGTACCAGAATTTGTGCCGCAGGAGTGTTTTGGTTCTGGGCACGCCAAATTATGCCCGATAATGAAAACGCAAGGTCCGGATAACAGGATTTATGCCCGCGGCGTGCATAAACTTGCTTGAGAAACAAGAATGAGACTGGATCTTTCACAGCAGATGAAAATGGAGCAGCGGATGGTCATGGCGCCGCGCATGATCCAGTCCATGGAAATTCTCCAGCTCCCCCTGCTTGCCCTTCAGGAGCGCATCGAACAGGAAATGCTGTCCAATCCCATTCTGGAAATGGAAGAACCGTCCGCCGGCGAGAGGGAGGAAGCCCAGACAGAAACGGAAGATTCAATCCCGGAAGTCCCCGATTCCGAACGCTCTTTGCAAATCAAGGAAGACAACGACAAATCCGAAGAATTTCAGCGGCTCGAGGAAATCAGCGATGAGTATGGCGATTACTGGTCACGCGCTGAAAAATTCCAGCGGTCGGACCGCTCCTATGGCGAAATCGACAAAAAAATGGACGCCATGCAGAATACCGCCGCCCCCGCGCAGTCCCTTAATGAATATCTCCATGAGCAATGGGCGTTCGTGGAATGCGAACCGGCCATCCGGAAAATCGGCTCCCTGATTATTGACTTCATCGACGAAACAGGCTATCTCCCCGTGGATTTTCCGCAGGTGGCCCAGAACAGCAAAGATCCCATCGATCCGGAATCCTTCGAACAGGCTCTGCGGCTGGTTCAGACCCTGGAACCTTTCGGCGTAGGCGCCCGGACGCTTGCGGAATGCCTCCTTATCCAGCTTCGAAACAGTCCGGAAGACCGCACCTTCGAAATTCAGCTCATCAAGCACCATCTCAAAGACATCGAAATGAACCGCTTCCCCGCGGTTGCCAAAAAAACCGGCCGCTCCATCACGCAGGTCCAGCATGCCATGGAAGTCATCTCCCGCCTGGACCCCAAGCCTGGTTTGCAGATCGGCCGCCATGACGCTCAGTACGTTCTGCCCGACATCATCGTCGATTACGATGAAATCAATGACACCTACACCGCCCGTCTCACCGATGGCAGCACGCCCAACCTGCACATCAATCATTCGTACCTGAAAATGTTCCAGAAAGGGCAGATGAACAAGCAGGCCCGCGAATTCGTTCAGAACAGCGTTCGTTCCGCCCGATGGCTCATCGAAGCCGTCGAACAGCGAAAAGCCACCCTTCTTCGCGTCGTCAATCATGTCCTCCAAAACCAGCGGGATTTCTTCGACAACGGTCCGCTGTATCTCAAGCCGCTGCCCATGGTCGAAGTCGCCCAGTCCCTCGGCATCCACGTCGGCACCGTTTCCCGCGCCGTGTCCGGAAAATACATGCAAACCCCCATCGGCATCTTTCCCTTGCGCTACTTTTTCAGCAGCGGCACCGAAAACGCGGAAGGCCAGTCCGTCAGCTGGGATGCCGTCAAAGCCAAATTGCAGCAGATCATCGACGGCGAAGACAAGCAGAATCCCTTCAGCGATGACGATCTCGTTGTCGAGCTGGCCAGGCAGGGCCTCACCCTCGCCCGCCGCACCGTCGCCAAATACCGCACCCTTATGAACATCCCTACCGCCCGCCGCCGAAAACAGTATCAGTAATTTCCCCCTTCTTTTTCTTCATCCGGATTTTTCAGATAAAATTGATATGCGCCGGAGGCGATTGACCCGCCGGTTTTTCCGGTTCCCCGCTTTGCACCAGTGCATCCAGATATTCATTCACCTTGTGCTGCAAACATAACGTTCCGCACATTGTCTGCGCATCAAACGCTTCCGATGCGATTCGGCCCATCACGTCCCAGTACCGCTCGCTTTGCCAGATCTGCTTAAATGACTGCTCGGCGATATTCCCGATATGATATGCCTTGTATTTTTCGTTGAATAGCATCCCGCACGGCGCGACCAGCCCCGATCCGGAAAGCTGAAGCAGAAAAGGCGGACCGTAGCACCGCCGGTAGCATCGCTTTCCTCTGCTGAGCACCTTGCTCCACTTTACCGACACCTGATATTCCGGATCCGTCATCTTCTCTGCCTCTTTCAAAATCTCCACCAGATCGTAATATCGTCCGTATTCCACCCCCAGGGTGCCATTTTCATCGTCGCTGCAATGCTTGATTACCAGGTAATCCGCTCCCAGTTCTCTCCCCAGCTGCGTCAAGGGCAAAATCTGATCGGCAAACTCCGGCAGAAGCACCATCTGCAATCCGATTGTCACCGAATACCCCTTCTCCTTCTTGATCGCCGCGCACCGCCGGATGGTTTTGCACACCCGTTCGAAGCACGCCGTCCCGCAGCCCATAATCTCCGAATACCGCCGGGCCTCACCCGCGGAAATATTGAAGCGCAAATACGTCAGGCACCGCAAAATCTCCTCCAGGTCCTCCTCCTTCAGCAGATACCCGTTGGTTCCCACGGCCATATCCAGCCCGTTCGACGACCCGCGCAGGATCGCCTCCCTGAAAAAAGGCGAACATGTGCTTTCCCCGTCGCTCACCAGGCTGATTCCCTTCACCCCGATTTCCGCCGCGTCGTCCAGAAACCGGAATATGTCATCCCGCGTCATCTTCTTTTCATCGTTTGCCTGAAGCTGCCCGTAGCAATACACGCAACGGTAGTTGCACCGCCGCGTCAGCGCGCAGTCAATCGTAATCGGCGCAATCCGCTCCCCTCGCCGCCAGGCCTCCACCCGCTCCGTGTGCCACATCAGCTTGTGCCCGTCCAGAATCCACCGCGGCTTCACCTGCTCATCAATCGCTTCCGTCATCGTTTATACTCTCAAATAGCCCGCCTGCGAATCGTCCATCCACTCTCCGACCAGCCGCTCAAACGGCGCGTCGCTGCGATACGGATCATAGACCTTCATTCCGATCAGCTTCATCGCCTTCACATCGTCCTCCCCGCAGCAGTGCGAAGGCCCCAGCATCGAAAAATAATTGTTCGCCCCCGTCCCCAAAAGCTTCACGTTCAGCTTCTGCAGCACAATATCGTTCCGCACCTGCTCCAGCGAACGGAACGCCAGAAAATTCACCATCGTGTAAAAAATCGGAATCAGCCCGCTCATGCTCATCCCCGCCGCGATTCCCACCGTCCCCGGCTCCATCACCCCGCAGTTAATCACCCGCTCCGGATACGCCTCCCGCAGCCGGTCGATCGCTCCAAATCCCATATCCCCCGCCAGAAGGTAATACCGCTCATCCCGCGCAAACCAGGGCAACAGATGATCGATCACGATTTTCCGGTAATTATCCAAGCGCCGCTCCCTCCTCCAGTTCCTCCTGGCGGGGAATCCGAAAATGGAATTTCGCGACATTCTCCATACACTTCACTCCGAAACCCTTCATGGTTTGGGCGACCAGAAGATTCGGCCGGTCCCCGTCGCCCTCCCGCATCTCCCGCAGCGCATCCGCCAGTGCGGCGGCATCATGCCCTGCACAGGTCCGGGGGAATAATCCAAATCCGCTCAACCGCCCAATCAAATCTTCCTTTCCCCGGTCCAGCACATTCACGATAAAATCCATCGCCTGCAGATCGTTCTTATCCACTAGAATCGTCAGATTTCCCAGCCCGTGCTTCACCGCGAACGCAATCGCCTCCCAGTTGGTCCCCTCCTGCAGTTCCCCGTCCCCCACTACGCAAAACGTATGAAACGCCTGCTTTTGCAGTTTCGCCCCCAGTGCAAGCCCCGCCGCCATCGGCAGGCCATGTCCCAGCGACCCGCACCCTGCTTCCAATCCGAAATCCACATTCCGTTCCGCGCATCCCGACAGCCGGCACCCCGGCTTGTAAAACTGCTTCCACTCCTGCTCCGGCACCACCCCCAGATCCGCCAAGATCGCGTACAACCCGTAACAGCCGTGGCTCTTCGAAAAAATCAGCCGGTCCCGCCCCGCCCAGTGCGGCTCGCCCGCCCGGTATCGCATCACGTCATAATACAGGGCAACCAGAATCTCTACGCAGCTCAGCGACGGCGCGATATGCCCTGCCCCGTTGGCTATTGCCACCGACAGCACCTCCCGCCGGATTGCTCCCGCTTTCTGCTTTAAAAATTTTTCCTTCCCGGCATCCATCAGATAAAATTCACATGCTCCGGCGGATTCTTCAGACTCCACAAATACCGGTTCACCTCATCCATTCGGCAATTCACCCGGCACCGGCACGGGTCCAGCTTCTGATCCGCCCATGTCAGCGACTCCCGTCGCCGCGAACCCTGCCAGATTTTCTCAAAACTCTCTTCGTACAGATTCCCGTACAAAAACCGCTCCTGGTTTAGATACATGCTGCATCCCCACACGTTGCCGCCGGCATCTATGTACGACCAGAAGGGCATTGCCAGGCACCGCGGATAGGGCCTGGTCCCCTCATCCCACTTCCGCATCGTGTTCCAGCGGAAAATCACCTGAAACGCCTCCGTATTATACCCCTCCAGCTCTATCGCCAGGGATTCATACTCCGAATACTGCACCCCCTGATACTTCGTCGTCAGACTCTGTGGGTGCTGCGAATACGGCTTGATCACCAGGTAATCCATCCCGATTCCCCGCGCCAATCCTGCCAGCGTTGTCGCTTCCTTCGCGTTCTCCGGCAGCAGCAAAAGCTGCATCCCCAGCGTACATCGATACCCGTACTCCTTTCGCAATCGTGCCGCCTCCCGCATATTCTCCATCACCTTCTCGAAATCCTCCCTGTGGCACCGGTGAATCGCCGCGTAGGTCTCCGCCGTACCCCCGTTGATGCTGACCTTAATCCACTCCGTCTGTCCCAGAACCCGCCGGGCCTTATCCGGCGTAAACAAAACCCCATTTGTCGTAATCGCCGCATCGATCCCCGATCTCTTCGTATGCTCAATAATCTCCGCCATCTCCGGATGCAGAAACGGCTCCCCTTCCCCCGCATACATGATGCTCTTCACCCCCAGCTGTCCCATCTCCGAAAGCCGCTCCTTCCAGAACTCCATCTTCAAAAACCGCTTCTGGTACTCCATGAAATCCAGCGCACAGTACGTGCACCGGTGGTTGCACGCCCCCGACGGGCTGGCCTCCATATAAATCGGATAAATAGTCTCCCCATTCAGCCAGGCGCCTACCCGGCCCGGATGATACATCAGCTTATGACTGTCGATTCGATAGCGATCGCTCATGGCAGTTTCTTATGATCCCCGCGTTTCGCAACAATAAAAGCTTCGTTGGTCGGCACTTCCACCATCTCCGGCAGAGTATGATGAATCCGGCTTCGCAGATCCGCCGGAACCGTTCGAAGCACCGCATTCAGATACACTTCGCTTTTCTGCATCATCCGATATGCCTCGAACCATACCAACGAAAAACCGTTCCTTTCCAATAGCGTCTGCATAGCATCCTTCGTCCAGTACGTCACATGCTCCGGCGGTTTGTGTCGGTACGGTATCGATCCTTCCGTCCATACCGTCGTCATCGCCAGCATTCCGTCCGGCCGCAGCCATCGGCCAAATTCCGCCAGATGCTTCATCGGCTCGCAAAGATGCTCCAGCACGCCCCATAGCGTTATCCAGTCATAATCTCCTGCAGGCGGCTCGTTCCTATCGGTATTCTGCGTATAAGGATCGTAATTCCGCCAGTTCGAGCTCCCTCCCTCCTGGCAAAACGCTCCCTGCCCGCTGCCAAAATCCAACAGCCTGCTCTCGGAGGTCAATCCGTACTCTCGCAGTGCCGCGATATTCCGCCGGGCATTCTCTCTGACAACCTCCCTCTGAGCCCGAGGATCGAAATAATCCGTGTACAGCCTCTCCAGGTTCGATTCTGACGGCATCGGATCGCAGAACTCCAGCCCGCACGCTCCGCACTTCCAGATCGTGTACACCGTTCCTGCTACAGACTTCAGTCGATAACCCGGATTTCCGCATACAATACACAATATTGTTTTAAAGTTCATCGTATCCGATGTTTATACCCGCTGGAATGAACCCGCCAGCCGCTTCCGCCACGCTTCCAGCACCCGCTGCGCCCCCGCCCGGCAGGTGTGATTCCGCAGCGTCTTCTCCCGCATCCGCCGTCCGATGTCCTTCCGCTCCTCCTCGTGCGCCAGATAATAGCGGCATTTTTCGATCAAATCTTTCGAATCCCGGAAAAACACAACCTCCCGCCCCTCCTCATAATACTTTCGCGCCGGCTCCCAGTCCTTCGCCGCCGGATGATCCGCTACCAGCATGAAACCGCCCGCCAGACCGCATTCCGTCAATCGCTGGTGCATCGTCAGCCCGTGATTAATGCTCAGGCTGATTCGATTCCGGTTATACACCCGGTTCAACTCCGTATCCCGCTTCACCGCCCCCCGGCTCCACGCCTTCAGCGTCCGGTGCTCCGCCCATCCGTTGCCATACAGCGCCAGATTGACCCCCGCTTCGCCCAGCGCCTCCAGAAACTGGCACCGCCACGCTGAGGAATACACCGTAATGTAAAATCCGCTGATGAGCTGCAAAATCGGCGTCCAGAATTCCACGCTCTCCGGACCCTGCAAATGATGCCGCACAAACGCCTCCATCTCGTCCTTGTACCGGCATACGCTCAAATCCCGGCAGCTCCATTCATACAATCGGGCTATCACGATTCCCAGGCACTCCCGCAACGGTCTGTGGTCGATTCCCTCGATATGGTCTCGAACAAAATTACGGTATTCATCCTCATAATGCGCATTGCCGTGCTTGACGTACCCCACATCCGCTCGAAAACGCTCATCCGTCGGCTCATTTTTATCCAGCGGATAAAACATTTTCTCATCCGCCGGGATCGGCATCACCTCGCACTGCTCCGCCGGCACACCCTTGCCCGAAAGATATCTTCGAAATTCCTCCACCATGCATACAAATAGATCCCGACTGGAAATCCAATTTGCCAAATCGGATTTCGATAAAATGGGACCGCAGATATCCTGGATAAAACTGATAAATGGCAGATCCCGGGGCAGATTGCTCCGCGTGGGACGGCCGTGACTGGCCATAAATACGGCATCCGGCCGGAACTGATTCAATTCCCGCCAGTAAAACGCAGGCAGCAGCGCCTGCACGTCGTTTTCCTCGATCAAATAACGTGTCTCACAGCCGCATTGCTCGAACGCACGGGCAAAATCCGCCGCGCAGTATTTCAAAAACGTCGTCCACCGGCAGGTATCGATCAGGATTCGAGGCAAAACCTCCCCTCGCGAGATTCGTTGGAGCCTCTCCTGAAATTCTGTGGAAAAATAATACCCTTCCACGGTGTCTTTGGGAGAAAACGAAACCATGCGCTGGACCGCCGGCTGCATGCAGGATTCCACCAGAGCCGCATCGCCGACAATAAATTCCGGAACCTGGTAGCGAAGGGTGTCAAACAATTGAAAAACCTGTGTTTGAATGCCGCTCCCTCCGAACACAATCAATTCCCGGCTCTGCAGATACTCCCGAAAATCGTCCAGATGCAGAAAGGCCTTGAGTTTTCCCGCATCCGGCTCAAATACATAATGAGGCCGCGACTGGCTGTGCAAAAATTTTCTCTTGTGATGCAGGCAATACCGGATCTCCTGCCCGGTCTGAATCCTACCCAGCGTAATGGGGCCTTTGTCCTCGATCTTCTCCTGTAGCTTACTGCGGATGGCATCCGCCAGAAGCAAAAGCGTCCGTTTCGAGACAACGAACAAATGCAGCCCGCCCCAGAATTCCGCCAGCATCCAATCGCCGGGCCAGGCACTTTTTTGCACCTCTTCCGCCAGTGCCGGATCGATGGCCTTCAACACCTCGATATTCCCCCGGTAGTACTGGTACCCCTTCTCCGTCGCCGTCCGCTCCCGCCGAGGCAGTGCCAACTGG
>CAZOTP010000095.1:0-10841 GCA_964582655.1 uncultured Pirellulales bacterium
AAGCGATGGAAGAGCTGAAAACTCAGACGCGCGACGTGCTGGACGGCAAGGAACCCCAGCCGGAGGTGTTCACCTATCCGTGCGCGTTCAACTGCTTCAGCCACAACAGCAAGATCGGCCCCAACGGGTACAACGTGGAAGAGATGAAGATGGTCCACGAAACGCACAAGATTTTCGAGGACAACTCCATCGCAATCACCTGCACGTGCGTTCGCGTGCCGGTGCTGCGGGCGCACTGCGAGAGCATCAACCTGGAATTCACCCATCCCATCGAGGAAGAGGAAGTCGTGGACATTCTCATGCGGGCGCCGGGCGTGCAGGTCATCGACGACCGCGAGAACAACCACTTCCCCATGCCCATCGAGGCGTCGGGCCAGGGCGATATCCTCGTCGGCCGCATCCGCCGGGACGAGTCGATTCCGGACGGCCGGGGCATCAATATCTGGGTCGCCGGCGACCAGCTTCTCAAGGGCGCTGCGCTCAACGCGGTCCAGATCGCCGAGATGCTAATCTGACGGTTTTGCATGAATCGTAACAACGGGTCGTTCCTGCCGAACGGCCCGTTTTTTTACCCGTTCCCGACATACACACGACCATGAACGCCGATTCGAGCCATTTGGACGATTTGAATCTTCGGGTGGAATTCACCCGCTCGTTCCGCGCGAAATACCTGCGCCTCACGCTGAAGCCGGACCGGACGATTACCGTGACCGTTCCCCGATTCACGCCTCTGGAGGAAGCGAAACGATTTCTCCATTCCAAATCCGGCTGGATTCGCAAAACCCTGAACAAAATGGATTCGCCTCGGCCTGCCGCCCCGACTGCGGATCTGAAAGGCATCGATCTGGAGCAGGCGCAGACGGACCTGTTTGAGCGGCTCCGGCACTTTTCCCGGATGCACAGCCTCCCCTACCGCGGCGCGGCGTTCCGCTGCCAGAAAACCAAGTGGGCAAGCTGCTCCGGCCGGAACCACATCAGCCTGAATATCAACATCGCCCTGCTCCCCCGGCATCTGCAGGATTACATTCTTCTGCACGAACTGGCCCACATCCGGGAAAAAATCCACTCCGACCGGTTCTGGGCGCTCCTCGACCAGCTGTGCGGCGGCAAAGCTAGGGCGTTCGCCCGCGAGCTGAAACCCTATCCGCTTACCATTCGTGTTTAACCCGCGTTCGAGCCATTTGAAAGCCGCTGGCCGCGTCCCGTCCCGCCGTTATAAAAAAGGCTTTCCTCCGAAGCCGTTCGGAGGAAAGCCGTAATTTTGAATCCGCCGCCTGACGGAGCGGCATATTTACGCAACCAATCAGAACCACTGGGAGCGGGCTTCAAAGAGCGGGGCGCCCGACGCGGTAATGGGGGTGAACTTGACGTTCTCGATCGATTCAGTCGCGGCGAACAGGCCGTAAACGCCCACTTCAGGACTGCCCGTGTTGAATACCTGTCCGACTTTCGCCGTGCCGATGGCGCCGTAGGAGGCGAGGACCTGGGCCGCCGGAACCGGGGCCAGCATGATGCGGGTGTCGGCGTCAAAGTCGTAGGGTTTCACGCCAGCCATCGCGTAGGTGCCGGTGAAGCTGCCCAGGGGATTCACGGCGACGGCTCCAATGGTCGCGCCGGAGGCGTTGAAGAGCTCATCGCCGGTGCCCGGCAGGCCGTCGGCGCCGAGGTCATAGCCGGCCAGCAGGAGCGAATCGACCATGCTGCCTTTGGATTTCACGGAGGCAACATCGCCGAACGCGCTGATGGTCGCCGAATCGATCTGGCTGAACTGGACCTTTCCGATCTCGCCGCCGGCGCGGATGGTTCCGCTGAGCATGCCCTTGGCGCTGGAGACGTTGAGCACGTCCTCCTGAGCGAGGATCATGCCGTCCACATCGGAGGCGAATTTCGCCTTGCCGATATCGCCGGCATTGGCGACAACGGTCGCGGTTTCGGCCAGTCCGCCTTTTCGGCTGACCACCTGACCGATCGAAGTGGCCGACAGGATATCGCCTTCGATATCGTTCTTCACATTGATCTTCTTGATTCCGCCCAGGCCGGTGGTAATCGTGCCATTCTCCTGGATGCTCATCAGTTTGGCGGTTCCCAGCCCGCCGGTGAGAATCTGGACATCGCCCTTGAGGTTGGTGGTGTTCGCCTTCAGGCTGCCCAGCGAACTGTTCACGACCACGTCGCCAAGGTTGGCGAAGGACTTCGGCACGCCCCGGGTGGTAATCACCAGCGACGAGGCTTCGGTGGTTCCTTCCAGAACGATGCTGTTGAAATCGATCCCCGTTCCGTCGATGTGCGAGACCTGGACCAGCTGTCCCGGCCCGACGAGTTTGACGGTGAGAAGCCCCGTGGTCGCATGGAGGAAGGCCTTGTTGCTGCTGATGGCCAGCAGCTCCTGCACGGTAACCTGCACGGTATCGGTCATCTGAACGAAGTCTTCATCCGTGACGGTCAGGGTTGCGGTATAAATGCCGCTCTTGACATAGGTATGGCTGGCGTTCAGCGTATCGGCGGTGAACCCGTCGCCAAAGTCCCACAGGTAGGTATGGGTATCCTGCACGCCCGGATCGGTGAAGCTGCCGTTGAACTGCACCAGGGCATCCATATTCACCAGTCGATCCAGACCGGCGTTGACCGTCGGCGGAACGTTGCTGACGATAATCGTCGCTTCATCGAAGGTGACGCCGCCGTCCTTATCGGTCACGGTGAAGCGGGCGACATACACGCCGTCCTGCGGATAGGTATGCGTCGCGGTGAGGGTATTGGCCGTCGTACCATCGCCGAACTCCCAGAGGAAGGTGGGAGCGGGGGTGGTGTCCGGAGCCACATCACTGAACTGTCCGACAAAGTGGATCGACCCTCCTTCCATGATGCCCGCATCCTGCCCGGCATAAACGGTGGGCACGGCGTTCTGGACGTAAATGGTGAGGGTATCCACGCCCACGCCGCCGTCATCATCGGTGACCGTAAGGGTGGCGGTATAAACGCCGTCATCGGCATAGGTGTGCAGGGCGTTGAGGGTATCGGCCGTGCTGCCGTCGCCGAAATTCCAGAGAACCGTGTGGGTGTCGTTCTTGCCGGGGTCGGTGAACTTGCCCGAAAACGCGACCAGGTGGCCTTCCACCGCGACCTTGTCTTCTCCGGCATCGACGGTAGGAGCGACATTGAGAACCGTTACCGTGAGGGCATCGGTTCCAGTCCCGCCGTCCTTGTCGGTCACGGAATAAATGACGTTGAAGACGCCGTTGTCCACATAGGTATGAGCGGCATGTTCGGCGTTGGACCCGGTGGAGCCGTCGCCGAAGTTCCAGGCGAAGTGGAACGGCGAATCCAGGTCGCCATAGGGGTCGGAATAGGACCCGACCAGCAGGGCCTGCTCGCCTTCGTTGATCGTGATATCGTCGCCGGCATTGGCGGTCGGAGGCGTGTTCTGGATAATCAGGTTCGCCGTATCGATGCCGACGCCTCGTTCTTCCTGATCGCAGGCCAACATCGCGATGGTATTGATCCCGCCGTTGGTGTTGAGGTTCAGGAGCTTCAGATGGTTCCACGGCACGGTGGGATTCAGGGTGGAGGCATCGTCAAAGGCTCCGTCGTTGTCAAGATCCCACAGATAGGTGAGGGGATCGCCGCCCGGATCGCTGGCTGTTCCGTTGAGTTTGAGATTCTGCCCTTCCTGAATCTCATACGGCCCGCCGGCGTTCACGGAAGGCGCCAGATTGTTGACCACCAGCAGAAACGCGCGGTCCACATCTTCGCCGCCGTCGCCGTCGCTGACCCGCAGCCGCAGCACCAGGCTCGTTCCGTCGCTGGCCAGGCCGAAATCATCATGCAGCGTCGCCCAGGTGACCAGCGGCTCGGCCTGATTGAGAATGTCATACGTTCCATCGTCGTTCAGGTCCCAGTCATAGGTCAGGGTATCGTTGCAATTGGGATCGGAGGAGCCCAGTCCGTTCAACTGGAGGTTGTGCCCTTCATTGATCACATACGGTCCGCCGGCATCCGCCGTGGGCGCCACATTGCACACATACGCATGGGCGTAATCCGGCTTGCCGAACCACACATCGTCAGAGACCGTCAGTTTGACGTCGATGGGATCGGACATGCCCTGGCCCTTGACGCCCCAGCTCTTCAGCACCCACCACGGAATCGTGGCGACCGGGTCATGTCCGCCGTACCAGTAATGCGTATCGCCGTTGACTTCCACTTTCCAGTGATAGGTCAGTAAATCGTTGGCGTTCTTGTCGTGCGATTTGGACCCGTCCAGCACCAGATCTTCCCCTTCATCGATCCCGTATTTTCCAAAAAATCCGCCGGCGTCCGCCTTGGGCAGGACGTTGCAGACAAACACTTTCGTGCCGGCGTAATCAAAATCGCCGCCATCGTCGATCACCATCAGACCGATCCGCTCGAACAGGTTGTTGTATCCCAGGGCTTCCAGATCGCTCCAGGGCACCACGACATCGCTTCCGGCGGCATCGTCATAGACGCCGTCGCGGTCCAGATCCCACAGGAACCGCAATTTATCCGAACCGGCATCCACCGCGGAGGCTCTCAGGTGCAGGTCTTCCCCTTCCTCGATGTAATAATTGTCGCTGCCGGGTCCGACCTTGATGTCGGTGATTTCCGGAGTGGAGTTCTTTGTCACCAGAATCAGAGCGGTGTCCACGCCGATTCCGCCGTCGCCATCTTCGACGGCTAGATTCACGTGGGCGAAGTCTCCGTCATCCGTCAAGCCCAGAGCATTCAGATCCGTCCAGCTCAGCGTAATCATCTGGCCGGTCTGATCCAGGGCTCCGTCATAATTTCCGTCGTTGTCCAGGTCCCATTTATAGGTCAGGGTGTCGTTGCCATTGGGATCCCAGCCCAGCCCCTCGATTGTCAGGCTCTCCCCTTCCTTCACGGCATACACCCCGCCGGCATCCGCCTTGGGCGCCACATTGCAAACATACGCCGTTGCGTGATCCGGATCGCTAAACCATACATCGTCGGACACCTTCAGGGTGACCTCGATGGGATCGGCCATGCCCTGGCCCTTGACGCCCCAGCTTTTCAGCACCCACCAGGGAATCGTGGCAACGGGATCCTGGCCGCCGTACCAGTAATGCGTATCGCCGTTGACTTCCACTTTCCAGTGATAGGTCAGTAAATCGTTGGCGTTCTTGTCGTGCGATTTGGACCCGTCCAGCACCAGATCTTCCCCTTCATCGATCCCGTATTTTCCAAAAAATCCGCCGGCGTCCGCCTTGGGCAGGACGTTGCAGACAAACACTTTCGTGCCGGCGTAATCAAAATCGCCGCCATCGTCGATCACCATCAGACCGATCCGCTCGAACAGGTTGTTGTATCCCAGGGCTTCCAGATCGCTCCAGGGCACCACGACATCGCTTCCGGCGGCGTCATCATAGACCTTGTCGTTATCCAGGTCCCACAGGAACCGCAGCTTGTCGGAACCGGCATCCACCGCGGAGGCTCTCAGATGGAGATTTTCCCCTTCGTTAATCCAGTAATTGTTGTCGCCCGGTCCGACCTTGATATCGGTGATTTCCGGCGCGGAATTCCCGGTCACCAGGATCATCGCGGAATCCACGCCCACGCCGCCGTCATTGTCCTCCACGGCCAGCTTCACCGTCGCGAAATCCCCGTCATTGGTCAAGCCCAGAGCATTCAGATCCGACCAGCTCAGCGTAATCGACTGGCCCGCCTGATCCAGGGCTCCGTTGAAATTGCCGTCGTTGTCCAGGTCCCACTTGTAGCTGACCAGCGTGTCATTGGCGTTGGGATCCGACGCCGAGCCGTCCAGCGTAAGGCTCTGTCCTTCCTTCACGGCATAGACTCCGCCGGCATCGACGACCGGCGCCAGATTCTTCACCGTCAACTGGGCGGTGTCGGCTGATTCGCCGCCGTCCAGATCGGTCACGCGAAGACCGATCGTAATGGGAGTGTCATTTCCAAGGCCTGTCGGATTCAGATCCTTCAGGATCGACCAGGGAACCGCGGGCACCGGATTCGAACCGGAATCAAAGTCATAGACCGAATCCCCGTTCAGATCCCACTGGTAGTTCAGGACGTCATTGGCATCCGGATCGGTCGAGGCGGAAGCGTCCAGATAGAGAGGCTGCCCCTCGTCCATCGCATAGTCTCCTCCCGCGTCGGCCGACGGATTGACGTTATTGATGGCCAAAAACGCATCGTCATATTTGTTGTAGATGATTCCCGTGAGCTTGCCCTTGTACTGCACATGCAGGCCGATCTCGGCGCCTGTCCCGTTGCTGGGAAGGTCCAGAGCCTGAAGGGCATCCCAGGAAACATTGTAATTTCCCAGCGCAGAACCCGCATCCGTCTCATAGGTGCCATTGTTGTCCAGGTCCCATTCGACCGCCAAAACATCATACAGCGGATGGGACCCCGTGGCTTCCAGGATCACTCCGCTGCCTTCATTTGAGGAATAGGGACCATGGGCATCTGGATCGGGGCACAGTACCGCCATCAGGGTGCGAGGCTCCAGCGATTCGAGTTTCAACTCCTTGCGGGACCGCCGTTCCATTCCGACGGCGCCATTTCGCCCGGAATTCCGCGACAGTAGCTTTTTGAGTATTTTGTTTGGCATCGACATGGTTCATTCTCCTTATCGAGACATTCCTTCCTGCCCCGGATCGAACCGGAGCAGATACACTCCCGTCAGGCATAACCAGGGACACTCTCCTGGTATGCACCGACATTCCGGGCTGCCTCAGAAAGAAAACTAATTAAAAGATACGCCGCCTTCCCTGGCTTACTGTTCATCTCCCCGGCAAGGGAGATTTTCCATAGCGGCTGTCTTTGTCAGGGTGCTCATCGGATTCCTTGTGTGACTCAGCATTCCATACATCCAAGCCGCGAACGCTATGGACACTGTGTATTATATCAGAGGCCCACCACATTTCTTCTAAATTTTTGCAAATGTACTCCTTTTTGGCCTTGCCCCTGTAATCTCCGAATAAACACAACCTTACAAGCGTATCACCTTGCCTATTTTTACGCTTTTTTTCAAGACACGGGAAAAATCCCTATTGCAAACCCTCTTTTGGCACAGAATTTACAATCGTTTCTTCCGGCATATCCCTCCTATCCCGAATCGTTTTTCCGGACCGGCGGCGATTTCATTCAGGATACGAAGGACCGCGACGGCTGCTGCGTTTCAGGACTTGCCCCGTTTTTCCCAGCGTTCCTCGGCTTCGGGTCTTCGCAGATACATCGGCTCCAGAGAATCGACATTGGCAAATCGTCCTGCTTCGGCAAGCCGTCGTCCGCAGAGATAGACGCATCGCGCCCGCCCACCCCAATAGGGTTCGGGCAGCCGTTCCACGCCTTCCGCCTGGCATTGTCCGGAATAAAATTGAAGCCCCTCCCCCAAAATACGCAAAGGTTTGCCCATCCTGTCCAGCATGTCCGGCACTTCCAAAATCGACGTTGGCAGCACAGGTTCAAAACCGGGCAAAACCGGTGTATTTCGGTGCATTTCAGGGTCATTCCGGTGCAATTCAGGGGTAAAACGGATGCCTTTTGACGCGATGTTTGGGTCCAGAATTGTCTCTGGAGCCACGGATCGATCCCGCCGAAAGCCGGCGCAATAGACCTGGTTGCGTTTGGCTTCCAGAAGGATGGCCAGATTCGTAACCTCAATGCCCAAATCGATTTCCGCCTGTGCGGCGTTCATCGCGAGGGCTTCCATGGCAGGAACGGCGACCACTTTGATATTGCCTGCATAAGCCATTGTTTTTGCGACAGTTACAGCGATTCGAAGGCCTGTAAAGCTGCCCGGACCGATGGAAATATAGAGATCCTCCACTTCCGCGGGTTTCCAGCCTGCCTCGGCACACAGGGCGGACATCACGGGAAGAAGCTCGGCGGCGTTTCGATTGACCGCCGTAAATTCTTTTTCCGCAATCACTTGAAAATCACAACCGATGGCTACACTCCCCCGCTTGCCGGAGGTTTCCAGGGCCATGGCCTTTTTGTTCTGACTCATATCCGGCATTCTACCGATCCAACGGTTCTGATTCAACCATAACCTCCTATATTCCATATACTTTCATATCTTACGGACCAGATGTTTCGGACTTTCCCAATTCTTTTTTCATCAAACCGAAGTCTCCGGCCCCTTCGTATCGAATCCCGGAATTGCCCCTGCCTTAGGTTCTGACAACCGATTCTTTTCCGGATCGACATGGGGGCTGCCAGATTCTGATAACCTATCGTCCGGGTCAGATTTACGGCAAGTTTCCCGCTTTTTGAGGCCGGCTGCGGGAAATCGGGACATCGGGCAAATTTTTACCGTTTTTCAGTATTAAAAAAGCAGTCAAACCAAATTTTTTCGTTGCAAGTTTGCCAAAAGACTTTTAGACTTATCCTCCGTAAGCCTCCGGGACAGACATGCATTCAGGCCAACCATAAAGAGCTTCCCGAAAAGTAGTTGGGCAAAAACCGAGGATGCAATGGAGGCGGACATGGAATTGAACCCCGAACAGCATTGCCCACGCGTTGAAGGAGTACTACCTTGCAGAAGCAATCACATCCGTACAGCTACCTGCGAATTTCACGGTCTCGAATCACAACGCCAATTCTGGTGATCTTCGCATTTGCGTTCGCCAGTTTGTTTGCCAGCGGGCCCTTGACGGCGGCGGAAGAAGTCGGCTCGAAGGTCAACGGGGAAGCATCGGCCGCGAAGCAGAAAAAAGCGGAGACTCTGCTGAAAACGGCGGCCGTGCAACTGGACAAGAAGCTGTATCAATCGGCGGAAGACAGTCTGTTCCAGTGCAAACAGATGGAATCCTATCTGACAACCGCTCAGAAAAAACAGATGGAGGAGTACAGTCAGCAGGCGAAGCTGGGGAAGGTGGCGCAGGGGCAGGCGGAAAGCTCTTTGAAAGCGGGGATGGAGCTTTTGCAGACCAATCGACCGGCGGAAGCGAAAGCGGAGCTGGCCAAGGCGCATGAACTTCGCAATTATGTTCCGGCGGCGACGGCGGATAAAATCAAAGAAAATCTGGACATTGCGGAGAAGCGGCTGTCGCAGAAGAAAGGCGACATCAAGTCTCTGTTCCGGGAGAGCGTGCGGCAATACAAATCGGGCGATCTGGAGTCCGCGGAGAAGGGATTCACATCGGTTCGAGACAGCGGTGTGAATTTGAGCTTGTTTGATCGCGGAGGGGATATGACGGACGCGGAGGGGTATCTGAAGAAGATCGCATCGAAGCGAACGAACGCTGAAGCGGCGGCGAAGGCGGCGGAAGCCAAAGCCGCCGAAGCCCAGGCGGCAGTGACCGCCGCAGCGGAGAACCAGACGTCTGAAACGACGACGGAAGTGACACCAGAATCAACGACAGAAGCCTCTGCGGCAGCGACTTCGGAATCCATGCCGGCGGCGGAAACGGCTTCGGTATCCACCGCGGCGCCCGTTGAGGCGGTCGAGGCGGTTCCCGCCAGCGAGACGTTAACCGAAGAAGCCATGACCGCCGCGGCACCGACGGAACCGGCGACCGCAGAAGCAACCCCGGCGGCGGAAGCAACAACGGTTCCGGCGGCATCCGAACCCCTGATTGTAGAAGAAGTACCCGCCGAGCCGGCGGTGAGCGCAGCGGTTCCGGAACCGGCCCCCGCGATGAAACCTACGCCATCGGCAACCCCAGAAGCGGCGCCGACACCCGTTGAATCCAATCCCGTCATGAAATCGGCAACCCCTGCGCTGCCGGCCCGCCAGCAATCTTCGATTCTGGACCGCGTCGAGGCCCAGCAGCGGGTGCAGGTGGAATACATTGAAGCCTCGTTCGCATCGGCTCGCGAGGATGTCACGCAGTTGATGGAAAAGGGGATGTTCGACCAGGCCCGCGCGAAAGTCAGCCAGGTTTTGTCGAATATCGACTCGGCGCGACAGCTTCTGGGACCGGATCGCTACGCGCAGATTCGCGATCAGGGCCGTTCGCTGCTGGATCAGATTAACGAGCGGGAAAAGAAGTACAAAGAAACCGAGTTGTCCCAGAAAATCCAAAAGGCCCGGGAGGCGGATCTGGAGCGTCAGCAGCGAGCGGAGGCGGCGCGGCAGCAGAAGATCGATGAGCTGTTCCAGCAGGCGCTGGAGTTCAAGAAAGAGCGGGAATACGGTCAGGCGGTGACCACGCTGAAACGGCTGCTGGAACTGGATCCGAAGCATCAGCAGGCGCAATGGCTGCTGGAAGACATGGAAATGCTTCGTTTGATGATCGAACAGGCGAAGGATGCGCAAGTGTCCGATCGGGAAGAAAAGAAGGTGTTTATCGACGCGAAGGCTTCGGGGATTCCATGGTCGGATCATGTGACGTATCGGGAGGACTGGCTGGAACTGAGCGAGCGTCGGAAGAAAGCGGCCCAGCTGAAGGAATCCGCCGACCAGGCCGTCTATGAGAAGCTGGCCAATCAGAAAGTGGCGCTGGAATACCGAGAGACGGAATTTCAGCAGGTACTGAACGATCTGCAATCGGAATACGGAATCAACATCAACGTGCTGTGGGGTTCGCTGGAAATCTACGGAATGAGCCGCGAAGACCTTGTGACCATCCAACTGGGACAGGTCCAGAAGGTCTCTCTGGAAAAGGCGATGGCCAGTATTCTGGAATATGTATCCAGCGGCAAGTCGAAGCCGGCGGCGTATATCATCGACAGCGGGGTTATCACGATCGCGGCGGAACCGGATCTTCCGGTGAAATATTATACGGAGGTGTATTATGTAGCGGACCTTCTGGGGCAGCGATCAGAGGCCTTTAGCGGTATCCTGGGCGGAGGCATGGGCGGCGGCGGGATGGGCATGGGCGGAGGCATGGGCATGGGCGGAG
>CAZOTP010000096.1:0-10796 GCA_964582655.1 uncultured Pirellulales bacterium
TACACGCCGAACGGCGAGGCGCACCGCCGCCGGGAACAAGGGCGGGCTGTTCGCCAGCAGTTCGGTGGGGGGGCTCAGCGGGGCGTTTATCCCCGTTCTCGAAGATTCCAACCTCGCCCAGGCGGCGCGGGCGGGGCACCTGACCCTGGAAAAACTCGAAGCGATGACCAGTGTCTGCTCGGTGGGGCTGGATATGATTGTTATTCCCGGCGATACCGACGCCGCGACCATCAGCAACATCATCGCCGATGAAATGGCCATCGGCGTCATCAACAACAAAACCACCGCGGTGCGGCTGATTCCCGCGCCGGGGAAAACGGTGGGCGAGGAAGTCTCCTTTGGCGGTCTCTTTGGCGGCGGGCCGGTCATGCCCGTCCGCAACGCCGGAGCCAACAGCGAATTCATCCTGCACGGCGGGCAGATTCCCGCCCCGCTGCACAGTCTGCGGAATTGAAACACAGCGGCGGTAAAACAATACGGATCAAGACCCGTTTCGAATGAAGCGGGATAAACAATCGTGGAGGAATGGCGGGAATCATGATACGGCGGATGGAGTATGAAAGCGGAAATATATCAAATCCTGCGAGGGTATAAAGATGGCTAGAAATGCTTTTGGGTATGGCGTGCTGTTCTTGTTTGTACTTTTCGCGGCACGAAATCTATATGCACAGGAAACGGCGGTTCCAAGTGATTCCGCCGTAAAAATGGAGAGGCTTGATGAGAAGGTCATTGCTGAGGATTACTGGTATCCTCATCGCGCGGCTTTTTCCAAAGACGGTACAATCCTCTGCCCGGTCTTGTTGAACACGAATCGATGCAAAGCCCTCTCCTCCTCGGTGCTGCATTCGTTAATCGGCGACGGATGGATCATCCGTGTCCTGTTGTCCCGCGACAAAGGGGAAACATGGACGGTTCAGAACACCTACCTCCAGCCCTTCAGCGACAGCAAGGACACCCGGATCGAAGTCCCGGCGGGGACGGTGGGAATCCTCTATACATTTCCGGCTCCCCTGTCCGACGGCTCCTGGGTCGGCATGGGCGGCAACATCATCAACCACCTCCTCCGGAAGGATCAGCGACAAATCCCCTATATCACCACGCTGCGAAGGTTCCAGTCGCTGGAGGATATTTTGGCCGGAAAATATGAAGATGATTTCCCTCGCATCGACATCCCGAACCTGGCGTTTCAGAAAGGGGATTCCGATCACCTCTACACCGGCAATCTCGAGACCGGGCCGATCGAGCTTGCCAATGGCGACTGGATTATCGCAATGTCCGGCCGGTTCAAGCAGGATAATATTCGTGTGCCATACCACAAGTTTGAAGCCTACCAGTTTCGCAACTGGGTTTGCATCTCGAAAGACAAGGGCCGGTCATGGCAATACCTTGCGACAATTGGCGATCCAGAGAAAACCCCGCTGCCCGAACTGGCGGAGGGCTACAATGAAACCGACCTGCTCAAGCTGGACGGCGATACGATCCTCGCCGCGATGCGAACGGGAGGCAATCCGGATTCCGAGGGAACGCTGAAAAAGTACACCTACCTGGCCTCCTCGATTTCCCATGATGGCGGCAAAACCTGGCAGACTCCCGCGCCGATTGCCCCTTACGGCGTGTCCCCCAGACTTCTGCGGATGAAGAACGGGGTGATTGCGTGTTCGTCAGGTCGGCCTGGGATTTTTCTCATTTTCAGCCGGGATGGCGGCAAGAGTTGGACGGAGCCTCAGTGGGTGACGAAATATCACGCGAAATGGAGCGAGTGCTCCAGCGGATATACCAGTATAGCCGAAATGGAACCGGACGTTCTTACTATCCTGTATGATGATGTCGAATGGGACTCGGAGGGAAAAATCCTTCGGCATGTCTTGAAAATGGGCAGATACAGAATGCCATGATTTCATGGGTGATGTGCGTATCCCGGCATTAATAGTGTTGATGGAAAGGAGAATATCATGAATTTCCGATGGATAGTTGTCCTGGTGCTGTTTGGCGCGGCGATAGCATCTGCGCAGGATTCTCCTGCCGCCCCGGCGGATTTTTATGTTGCGGTGAGTGGCAGCGACGGCAATCCGGGGACGCTGGAACAGCCGTTTGCCACGCCGGAGCGGGCCAGGCAGGCGGTGCGCGAAAAAATTGCGCAGGGGCTTAAACAGCCTGTTACCGTTCTGTTCCGGGGCGGCCGATACGCTCTGGAGAAAACACTGGTCCTGGGACCGGAAGATTCCGGAACCAAAGATCGTCCCGTGACGTATGCGGCCTATCCGGGGGAAACGCCAGTCTTCAGCGGCGGAAAAGTCATCTCCGGATGGGAGCCGGAGGAAAAAGGCCGCTGGAAGGCGAAAACGGACATTCCCAATTTCCGACAGCTCTGGGTGAACGATCTGCGAGGGGTTCGCGCGCGGGGAAACCCTCCCAAGAAAATTGAACTATGGGGGGAGAACGGCTATCGGACCGGAAAGGTGGAGCTGGCGGAGTGGAAACAACCATCGGAACTGGAATTCTGCTATCTGATCATGTGGTGCCACACCTACGCCAAAGTGAAGAGCATCCATCGGGATGGGGAGCACGCGATTATTGAGATGCTCCAGCCTTACTTTACGCATTGCCGGAGAAAAGAGGGCGTCCGAATTCAGATTCCCCAGGACTACATGGAGAATGCCATCGAACTGCTCGATGAACCCGGGGAATGGTATCTCGACCGGGCCGCCGGAACTGTCTATTACATCCCGAGGGAGAGAGAGGACATGGCCAAGGCCGAGGTGATCGCGCCCCTCCTGGAAACACTGGTGAAAATCAGGGGAACTCTCGATTCGCTGGTCCATGATATTTGTTTTAAGGGGATTTGCTTTTCTCATGCCACGTGGCTGACTCCCTCGGAAAAAGGGCTGGCCGATGTGCAGGCCAACTTTGCCCTCAATCCAGACGCTCCTCTGGAACGCGATAACGTTCTGGCCTCCGTCCATAACGAATACATCAAAAGCCCGGCCAATGTGGTTTGTCATGCCGCCAAAGGCATCCGCTTTGAACGCTGCACGTTTGAAAGGCTTGGCGGGGCGGGCCTGGATATCGAATCCGGCAGTCAGGACAATCTCATCACGAATTGTCATTTTCGCGATATTGCCGGTTCCGGGATCCAGATCGGCGATGTCCTGCGCGAGGACCATCATCCGAAAGATATTCGTTCCGTTGTGAAAAACAATCAGGTAACGGATTGCCTGATCGAAGATTGCGCGGCGGATTACAAGGGCGGGCTGGGCATTTTTGTCGGCTATACGGAAGAAACCGTGCTGGCGCACAACGAAATCCGTAACTTACCCTACAGCGGCATCTCCATGGGCTGGGGCTGGGGCGAGGAGGATGCCGGCGGGGGAGCGGAAAATTATTATCAGCCCTTCAAGTTCGATACCCCCACCACGGCGAAAAACAACCGCATCGAATACAATCACATCCATCATGTCCTGCTGGACCTCTGGGATGGCGGCGGAATTTACACCCTGGGCAATATGCCCGGAACGGTCATTCGGGGGAATTATGTTCACGATAACGTCGGCATCCCCGGCGGTATTTACCTCGATGAGGGCAGCGGATTCATCGAAGTGTCCGGCAACGTCGTGGAATATGTGCGTACGCCCATGAACTTCAACAACCGCAATCAGAACCGCATCGCGACCTGCCCGGTGAAAGACAACTGGTTTGCTTCGCGGAACGTAAGTCGGCAGGGCGCTGCCGCTGCCGCCGTGGAAGCTGTGACAGGCAAGGCGGGAATCCGAAACCAATAAAACGCTAAAACCGAACCTGCGGAGGAGCGGAACCGTCAGGGCTGTGTCGATTGAAACATTTGCATGTGTTTTTCGATTAGCCCGGCAAGGAAACCTTGGTTTCGCTGCTTCGCCTGGTCCAGGGCTTTTTGGGCCCAGGTGAACGCGGTCCGGGAATCGCCGTTCGACCAGTGGGCCAGTGCCAGGGCATCGAGAAATTTCGCATCCTGATAATCCGTCAGTTTGGCCGCCTTCTCCGCCAGGGCAATGGCCTCGGCGGGCTTCTGGTACGCCTTGTCCGCCGGAGTTGCATAAAATAAAACCATATTATACAGCGTATTCAGTCGATCCGGCTGGAGCGACAGGGCCTTTTGATAATACCGTTCGGCTTCCGCGTAATTTCCCTTCATTTCGTGAATCAGTCCCGCGTTGACAATCGCTTCGATGAGTCGGGGATTGATTCGAATCGCCTCTTCGGCGTGGTGCAGCGCCTCGTCCGTCTTTCCCGCCAGCAGCAGCGCCTGCGAGTAATTATTATGAGCGGTGTAATTATTGTCGGTTACCGCCAAAGCGCGACCGAACAGGGTCTGGTCGTTTTTCCAGAATCGCACCTGTCGGAAGGTCAGCCCGCCCAGAAGGCAAAGCAGAACGGCGGCGACGCCGATGCCCAGGGATCGTGGGTGCGGAGGAGGTTCGAGCCAGTCCGCCGCCGCGCCGCCAAGACAGATCAGAATCCCGATGGAGGGAATATACAAATACCGGTCCGCCATGGCCTGCGAGCCGATCTGGACCAGTCCGATGACCGGAACGAGGGTTCCCAGAAAGAACAGCCAGCCGATCAGAAGGTATTTCTGTTTTGGAAATTGAAGCAGAAAGAGCAGGGTCAGCAGCGTCAGAATTCCCGCCGCGGTCAAGGTTTTCCAAAGGGGGATTCCTTCGACCGGATACGGATAGATCACCGCCAGATCCGCCGGATACAGGAACTTCACCAGATAGGAGGGGTAGGCCACGACGGCATTTGCCAGGCGCATCCCCGCCGAGAGGGTTTCGTGCATTTGCATCGCCCCGCCGCTCTGCTGCACGCGATAAGTAATCACGCAGGAAACTACGGTCAGCAGAATCAGCGGGACTTTTTCCACAATCAGCCGCGCGAGGCTGCCGGGATATATACCGGGTTCGGAGTTTCCGCTGTTTTGGCCCGGTTTCCATCGCTCCAGAGGCCAGATGTCCAGCAGCAGCAGCACAAACGGCAGCGTAACCAGCATGGGTTTGGCCATTAATCCCACTGCGAACAGGACAAACACGAGAAAATACCGCACCATATTGGGCCGGCGGGTGTACCGCACATATGCCAGCAGGGTCAGCAAAAAGAAACAGACACTGAGGGTGTCTTTCCGTTCGGAAATCCACGCCGCCGATTCCACGTGCACCGGATGCAGCGCAAATACCCCCGCCGCAAAGGCACTGATTCCGCCCCATCCGGTTATATGATATAAAAGCAGAAACAGCAGAATCGAGTTGCAGGCGTGCAGCAGCACATTCATCGCGTGATGCCCCCGCGGATTCAGCCCGAAGAGCTCATAATCCAGCATGTGGCTCAGCCAGGTTGCCGGATGCCAGTTCGAAGCCTCCCGCGAGGTAAACGCCCATCGAATCGATTCTCCCGTCAATCCCTGCTGCACGTGCTGGTTTTCCGAAACATAATCCTGGTCGTCATAATGTGTAAATTCGTTTTTCCATATCGGCGCATAAGCGAGAAAGACGCCGATCACCAGGGCCGCGCAAACCCAGGCAGGGAAGGCGGATGGGGAAGGGGAGCCGGTTAAGGATTGTGTTTTCATGCCAGGATTTCCTGTCGTTGATGAATCCGTACATTACAGCATCGCTGTGCTGAAATATCGCTCCGCGCGATCCGGCAGGACGGTCGCGATCGGACCGTTCATGCGACGGGCCAGGATTCTCGCGGCCCACACGTTGGCGCCGGAGGAAATGCCTACCAGCAGACCGGAATCCCGCCCCAGCTGCCGGGTGGTATCAATGGCGTCCTCGTCCGTTACTTCAATCACATCGTCCACCAGGCGTACGTCCAGGACCGCCGGCACAAACCCGTCGCCGATGCCCTGAATCTGGTGCAGTCCCGGTTCATGCCCCAGCAGCGCAGAGACGTTTTTCGGCTCCACCGCCACGATATGAATGTCCGGGCGCTGTTCCTTGAGAAATTTCCCCACGCCCTGCAGCGTGCCCCCGCTGCCCACACCCGCCACAAACGCGGCAATATCCCCGTTCATCTGCCGCCAGAGTTCCCCGGCGGTCTTCTCGTAATGAATGCGCGGATTGTCCGGATTCTCGAACTGCTGCGGAACAAAAACGCGGGAATCTTCCTGCGCCATCCGGCGGACTCGTTCCACAGCTCCGGCAATGCTGTCTTTGGCGGGCGTGAGAATCAGTTCCGCCCCCAGGGCCTTGATGAGTTTTTTCCGTTCTTCGCTCATGTTCTCCGGCATCACGATTCGAACCGAATAGCCCTTGAGTCGGCCCACCAGAGCGACTCCGATGCCGGTATTGCCCGACGTCGGCTCGACGATAATGCATCCGGGTTTCAGTCGCCCGTCGCGCTCGGCGCCCTCGAGCATCGCCATCGCGACGCGGTCCTTGATGCTTCCGCCGGGATTCAGAAATTCGGCCTTGGCGAAGATGGTTTCCGGTTTCAATTGAATCAGCGGCGTGTTGCCGATCAAATTCAGGATGGTATCGGTTTTCATATCGTTCCTTCTCGCTTGGAATCGGTTATTGTCGAGAAGCAGCAGGCTGTACGTTATGACTGTTCAGAAGGCAACGGAAAAAGTTCATGGAATGTACGCGCTATATCCGGGCTGCGCATGAGGGTTTCCCCAATGAGCACGGCGCCGAATTCAGCGCGGATCAGTTTTTCGACATCGGCCCGCGTCCGAATGCCGCTCTCGCTGACCAGGATGTTCCGGTCCTCCACCAGGCCGCCCAGACGCAGGGAATGGTTCAAATCGACTTTCAGCGTTCGCAAATCGCGGTTGTTGATGCCCAGCAGGGTATAATGTTTCTGCGGAAAATCCGTCAGGCTTCTCACCTGCAGAAGGGATTCCATGTCGTGCACTTCCAGAAGGACCGACAGAGTCAGCGAATGCGCCAGAATCAGGAGATCCATGATTTCCCCCGGGGGCAGCGCCTCGGCGATCAGCAGAATCGCATCCGCGCCGGCGGCTCGGGCTTCATGGACCTGGTAGGGATCGATGATAAAATCCTTTCGCAGGATGGGAAGCGGGACGGCGTCTTTGACCTGTCGAAGGTATTCCAGCTTTCCCTGAAAAAAGGATTCGTCGGTCAATACGCTGATCGCATCCGCGCCGGCCTGATGGTATAGGGCTGCCAGACGAACCGGATCGAAATCGCTTCGAATCAGACCCCCCGAAGGGGAGGCCCGCTTGATCTCCGCGATGACATGAATTCCCCGCGGGGCGGGTTTCGTCAACGCCTGGTAAAAGTTGCGGCACTTCGGCAAATCCGCGGAACGCCGGATCAGATCCTCCAGGGAGGCCTGTTGTTTCGCCCTGGCAATTTCGTCCCGTTTGACGCTCAAAATCCTGTCGAGAACTGTCGTCATAAAGAACTATCTTAAATCAAAAGACGGCAACTTCCCAAAATAAACTTTCAGAAAAAATCGCTTTTGAATTTCCGCTTTTGAAAAAAATAGGTTATAATTCAGTAGAATCGGCAAAACTGATATAAACCTTAAAAACGGAAGGAATTATAAGTTATTGGGACGTTGCGAATGGGGCAAGACGAATGCCCCGGATGTTGCAGAAGGGGCTTGATTGTAAGTTCTTGGCGGAGGAGTTGTTAGAAAAACAAAAAGAATCCCGGAATGCAATGATTGTTGAGCCAAAGCAACACGCCGGAACAAACGGCATGGACAAACCGCCCGGATGACGTCCTATAATATAACGTAAACACTGAATGTGGACGAAATTAAACACCGGAACAGGCAATTTGCAAGATATTCAGACATTGGCATACGGTTTGCGAAGTATGTTTCCTGATCGCCATTTAGGTTCGGCATCGGACCCGCCGAAGTGGCTGTCGTGAAAATCCAAATCAATGCCCAGGAGCAAATGATGGACGAAGCAACGTTCCAAAAGAAACTTGGTGAACTCGTCAAGGAAATCGGCACCCTTCCTCCTTCGCAGCGGAAAAAACTGGAACTGCTGGCCGAACAGACCCAGCAGCGCCATGATGAAATCAAAAAGAGCGTCTCGTCCCTGCAGGATTCGCTGGATTATCTCCGCCTCAGCATCAAATACCTCCTGTTTGATCTCGAAGCGACCAAACGGGAAAATTCCTACCTGCGAAAAATGCTCGAGGAAAATGACAAGCAATAACCCAAGGAATTGAAACGAACAGCTCCCTTATGATACATTTTCGCAAGGCGGCACGGCAATTTCCGTGTCGCTTTTTTTATGGGGATGGAGGGGGATAGGCGCCGTTCCGTTTTTGGGGGATAAATCCCGCAGCGCGGATAATAGACAGGATTTGGCTTTCCGTAAGGAACGATTCCCCATTCTGGGATACGGGATCGACAATTCTATACCGCCCGACGGTCCCATCCAGATCATCCGCGCCAAAACACAGCGCGATCTGGGCCAGGGGAACTCCCATCATGGGCCAGAATGCCTTGATGTGACGGATATTGTCGAGAACCAGACGGCTCACCGCGATGGTTTTCAGGATATCCATGCCGTTCGGCGGTGGGGCGGGATGGGAAGAAACATAAGGCAGAGGAACAAAGCATTGAAAGCACGCCCGGTTTTGTTGTAGGGATTCCTCCTGAAGATTCCGCAATTGAATCATATGTTCGATTCGTTGTCGATGTGTTTCCTGATACCCAAACAGCATCGTGGCGTTGGTAGGAAGGCCCATCCGATGGGCGGTCCGGTGAACCTCCAGCCATGCCTTGGGGATCGGCTTTGCGGGGCAATACCGCCGGAAATACTCTTCGTCCAGGATTTCCGCTCCGCCGCCCGGCAGCGCATCCAATCCCGCTTCCATCAGCCTTTGAAGCACCGCTTCCGCGGAAAGTCCGCTTTTTCCTGACAAATCGAGGATCTCCGTCGCGGTGAACGCTTTGATGGTTATCCCCGGGCACCTTCCTCGCAAAGAGCGGATCATCTCGATGCAATAATCCAGAGATAGGTTCGGATTTACGCCTCCGACAATGTGAATTTCCGTAGCGCCCTGATCCGACGCTTGTGCGGCCTGTTCGGTTATGTCCTCGACCGTCAGCGTGAACGCCCGGGGCGAGCGTTCCTCCTGGCGAAAATGACAAAACAGGCAGCCATTCCGGCAAATGTTGGTGTAGGCGATATGGCGGTTGATGATGTAGAACACCCGCCGGGCGTTTTGCGCGGCACAGACAAAGTCCGCGAGGTTTCCCAGCGTGAAAAGGTCCTGAGACTCCAGCAACGTAAGTCCATCGTCTGCGGATAGCCGCTGGCGAGCGAGAATCTTTTCTTCGATCCGTTTCATCCGGCACCGGGTTTTCAGGGGTATAGATCGTCTGGCCGAATCGTCTCGGCAACGAGCCTATCTTAGCCCCTGTCTTTGGATTCCACAAGGGGCCGAGAGGGAAAATCCAATTCCAGTTTTCCTTGAATTGTTCATAACGCACGACATACAATAGGGCAGATTCCAGGTGTATCGGCGCACTTCTTATCCCGGTGAAGGTGATGCAATGGATATAGGACGTGGTTCTGATGGAGCGGATTTGAGCGTGACAGAATCGCGAAAAACGCTTCGGGTATTGCCTGCGATCTTGGGAATCGTTCTGGCAGGATGGAATCCGATCCGCGGGGAATCCCCGCCGCCCCCGGCCCAAAAGGTGGTTCCGATTCCCAATCCCATAACCATGTATCTGCATTCCCCGGCGGTGTTTCGGGATCTGAAATTGCGCCATGACCAGATCGAAGCGGTCGCCGGCGCAGTCGAGCCAGCGGAGTTGTCGCTGTGGAAGCTGCGCGATTTGCCCTATGCCAGGCGGAACGAACAGGCCGAACCGCTGTTCCGGCAGCTTCATGAAGACCTCACACGGATTTTTACGATACCCCAGCGGGAGCGGTTTCAGCAGCTCTTGTGGCAGCGGCAGGGCGCCACCGCGCTGCTGGATCCGGAAATCCAGAAACGGCTCGACCTGTCCGAGGAACAAATCAGGACCATTCAGACGATTTTCGCCGACCTTCTGAAACAAGCGGAGAATGGGGAATTGCTGGAAGATGCCCCGGAAACGGATACTCCGCCGCGCCGCGAACATCTCGCGAAAAAAACCGTTCAGGACCTGATCGCCGTATTAAGCAATCCGCAGCGCCGCTTGATGGCCAAACTCCAGGGCGATCCGTTTGACGATTCCGCCGTTCGAAACATCGCCTGCAAAGCGCCTCCGCTTCAGGGAGTGGAGCTCTGGCTCAATTCCCCGCCCCTGCAATTACAGTCCCTTCAGGGCAAGGTGGTAATTCTTCATTTTTATACCTCCTTTTGCGGAAATTGCATCCGGAATCTCCCCTTCTATAACGATTGGTATAAGAAGTATCCCGCCGACCGTGTGCAGATGATTGGCATCCACACTCCGGAAGGCAAAAAAGATCAGGATATCCAGGCGGTCAGGGACAAGATTCGCGAATATGGCATTGCTTATCCCGTCGCGGTGGACCAGAAAAAGCAGATCTGGGATGCCTGGGCGAACGACATCTGGCCCGCCATCTATCTGATGGATAAAAACGGATTCGTCCGCTACTGGTGGTATGGCGAACTGCAATGGCAGGGCGCCACAGGAGATCAATGGATTGAAGAAAGGCTTGCGGAACTGATGAAGGAATCCCCGTAAGCTCCGCTCTCCCTTCAGGTTGCAGATGTCCCCTTTTTGTCGCTTGTTGGCGGTGAAAGAGGCAGGCTATAATACGATACTCAACTTGACTGACTTTTTTACATGATTTTCATGCGGCAATGAGAAGCCGC
>CAZOTP010000097.1:0-10778 GCA_964582655.1 uncultured Pirellulales bacterium
GGACCCGCCAGCGCCATCTTCGCCGACCGTTTGTGATACCGCTCCGCCCATACCGCATCGAACCGACAGCTCGCCCACCCGATCATCCACCCGCCCGCAAAAAACGACACCAGCGGCATCAGAACCATTCCGAACGGCTCCCGCCGGATATGAGGCAGCGGATTCAGCGTCATCTGCCCCGCCTGATACGCCGTCCGGTCCCCCAGCCGATACGCCGCCCACGCATGACCCGCCTCATGCAGCGAGGTCGAAAGGATAAACACGATATACCACGTTGCCGCCTGTGTCATCTCATCCATAGACGTTTATAATCCCACTTTCGCTCGATTCTCAAAAGCCAGCCCGTCCCTGAAAAGATCCGTACCATCCGGAAACCGCTGGGAGGCAGGCCGCTCCGGAATGCCCGCCCGCCGGTGTTGGAATGGAAGCTTCCTGGCTTTTGGCGTACCGGTTCACAAATCCATTCTACCGGCCGGCAGAGGGTTTTCCAGGGAAATGCCCGGATATCTCTTCCCTCGCTTTTGTGGGCATCCGGCCCTCTCTTTTCCTTTGCCTTTCCAGCCTCTCCTGCTAGAATACCCCCTTTACTCGAATAACCATACGATTTCCAGGAAAGGACGTCTCCGTGAGTTCATCCCAGGTCAACATCCATAACTTCCCGAACGGCTTAACGTTAGTGACCGAGTCCATGCCGGGGGTTTCCTCTGCCGCGTTTTGCATGCTCCTGCCCGCCGGCGTTGCCCGCGATCCCCAGAATCGCACCGGCGCCGCCGCCGTTCTCTCCGATCTGGTCTTCCGGGGCGCTGGAGAGTACGATAATCGCACGCTGAATATCAGGCTGGATAACCTCGGAATCCAAAGGAACGCCTCAGTCGCCTCCCTGCATACCAACTTCTCCGCCGCACTGATCAGCGACAAGCTCGAGGAAGCCCTGGCCCTCTATGCCGGAATCGTCCGGACGCCCCGTCTGGAGGAACAGAATTTTTTGGCCTGCAAGGACCTGGCTGTCCAGAACATCGACTCCCTCGAAGATGATCCCCGGCAGAAAATCTCCCTGCTGATTCGGGAAAAATACTTTCCCTACCCCTTTGGCAGACCGGACTGCGGAAAAAAAGAGGAACTGCGGGATCTGGATATCCGGGAACTCCAATCCTTCTGGAAAACCGCCTATTCCCCCGCCGCCGCCATCCTCGCCGTCGCGGGCAACGTCGATTTCCAGAGCATAAAAACCCTTGTCGAAAAACACTTCGCCGACTGGCAAGGCCATGCCCCCAATGAACTTACGGTAAATCCTACCGGCCGCGACTACTTCCATCAGTCCAATGAAGGTGCTCAGGTCCATATCGCCCTGATGTACCCCTCCGTAAGTTACGGCCATAAAGAGTTTTACAGCGCGTTAGCGGCCGTTACCGTTCTATCCGGAGGCATGGGCAGCAGGCTTTTCACCGAAGTCCGCGAAAAACGGGGACTCTGCTACGCCGTCAGCGCAAATCATCAGATTACCGGACCTTACGCCTCCGTCCGGGCCTACGTCGGATCCAGCCCCGAACAGGCCCAGCAGGCCTTCGACGTGATGCTCCATGAGCTTCAGATTCTCCATCAGGGAATTACGGAAAACGAATTGGATCGAGCCAAGATAGGCCTCCGCGCCTCGCTCATCATGGCCGGGGAATCCACCTCGGCCCGCGCCTCCGCCTGCGCCAGAGACCTCTATTACCTCGGACGCGTCCGAAGCCTCGAAGAAATTGATTCCGCGATCCAGTCTCTCTCCGTCCGGGATGTCCTCGATCATGTTACCGCCTTTCAGCCCGAACGATACACCGTCGCGACAATCGGGCCAAAACCCATCGAAGTCCCCGGTTTTACCCCCGTTTTTCTTCCGTAATCCCAGAATCGAAAACGCCTTACGAAAATCGTCACAACGCTAAACTCGCCCTGTCTTTCAGCCGATTATCTCTAGGCTGGAAGGTCATATAAATTATTTTTGTTTTCCCTTGACGGATTCCACAGGCGAATCTATACTTCCTGACGCATTACCAAGGAACCATCCGCGAAAAATTTCGTAATATATTGTTAGAAAAGAGGTTATGAATGGCGGCGGAAAAGAAGAAAGCTTCCCCAAAGAAGGCTTCATCCCCCAAAACCGCACGGAAAGCCACGGCCAAAACCAAGGCGGAACCGGAAAGACCGAAACGGCAAAAACCCGTCGAGATGGTCAGCCCCGCTGAAACTCCGACCGCGGGAAATAAGCCGGTTCCCATGACCAAAAAGGATCTGGATTTCTTCCGTCAGCTTCTCCTGGAAAAACGACGCGAGCTGCTGGGGGATGTCGATGTCATGGGAGGCGGGGCCTTTGACGGAAATCGGCAGGATTCCACCGGGGAGTTGTCCAATATGCCCATTCACATGGCGGATGTCGGCACGGATAATTTTGAGCAGGAATTTACCCTGGGCCTGATCGAATCGGACCGGAAAATTCTGCGAGACATCGACCTGGCGCTGAAAAAAATCGAAGACGGCACCTATGGCATTTGCGAAGGCACGGGGGAGCCGATCGCCCGCTCGAGGCTGGAAGCCGTTCCGCATGCCCGATATTGCATTGAATACGCCAAGCAGATGGAAAAAGGAAAAGCCAGGACCTCGGAATCCACTTCGAGGAATTACGACTCCGACGATGAGGATGACGTCAAGCAGGTTGGCTGATCCGGCCCGCCGAGCCGCACGCGAATCGCGGATTGGGTTCGGGCGAATCGCTTGAAATCGTTTTCTCCCTCGCAAGGCGCATCCCGGCCCGAAATGTTCAGGAAATCAGACATGTTGTTTCACCCCCCCGATGATGTTGCGTCCCCGCGGATCGCGCCCGGAAGGATCGGATGATGAAACAGCCTCCCAAACCGTCCCCCGTTTCCGGCGGCGACCCGGCAGACCCCCAGGCGCCTCTGCCGGCCTGGCGGAGCGCCTCCTCCCATCTGTTCCTCTGGATTCCGATGCTGGCCGGGCTGGCGGCGGATCTCTACACCAAAAACTGGGCCTTGCGGACCATAGGCAATCCCGAACACGACATGATGTGCAAGCCGATTTCCCTGATCGACGGCTATCTTCAATTCATCACCGTGTTCAACCGCGGCGCGGTCGCCGGCGTCGCCCAGGGCAAAACGGCGTTTCTGCTGATCATGTCCGCCGCGGCGCTGGTGTTTCTGGGATGGATGTTCGTGCATTCGCACAAGGGACAGAGCGGCACGCACATCGCCCTCGGGATGCTCACCGGCGGGGCGATGGGAAATATCTACGACCGATTGTTCAACCAGGGCAAGGTGGTCGATTTCATCCACGTCGATCTGCATGTCTGGCCCGCCAACCCCTGGCCCACCTTCAACGTCGCCGATATGCTCCTCTGCGCGGGAGTCGGACTGCTCATGCTCTGCATGATCCGCCAGCATCGCCGCCAGCATAAACCCGCCTGAAAATAATAAGCAAACCGACTGCGGTAGGGCGCAGAAGAAAGGAACGGGCATGTTTTGGAAATTTTGGCGGAGTGGGTTAAACGGTTCATAGAGAATGGAGCTCAATCGGGCAACAGCAAGGGCGGAATTGCGTCGATTGGTTTATAAGGAGTGACAGTATGCCCCAGTTTTTGTTTGATGCTGTGGATCAGAGCGGAAAAGCGGTGACGGAGCGGATCGAGGCAGAGACGCTGGAAAATGCGCGAAGGGTGCTGGAGGAGAAGGGGTATGGTTCGATAGTATTTCATTATGATGAAATCTTTGCCGACCTCAAAGATCGTTATGAGGACAATAAGACACGCTTAGATCCGAAAATGGAGCTGAAATGCATGAAGATCAAAGGAATCTGGGATTTGTTGTTATCAAGTGTGATTTATAATGCCATCTTCTGGGTTCCGATTTTAATCTTGAATCTTTATGTTGTTTACCGAGGGAGGCCTTACGGGATTTTGGGATGGACAGGGATTATCCTGGCGATACTATTTGTGCTCTTTTTTCTTTTTGTTACATTACCGGGAGTATTGTATGGGATGATCATTCATTCTTATACGTGGAATAGGTGGGACAGGATGCGTCGATATATCAAAATATTACAAATACGGCAGCGCATCCCTATTCTTGCTATTCCTCAAATGGCGATGGATCTGGATTTTCGATTGGCATGTGCTTTGGCAGCGGAAAAAAATCTGGAAGGGGCGTTGAAGATGGTTTCCCGATATGAGCAAGATCGAAAGGTTGATCATGGTATGTATTATACCCGGGTGGGAGATATATACTCGGCTGCGGGAAAGGACTCAGAGATGATCGAGTATAAAATTAAGGCAGCGGAACTCAGCGATTTACCTGCTTATACGATTGATCTTGCATTTGCGCATGTGCGGAGTTTTCGAGATTCTAAGAAAGCGTCAGAAGTTCTTCGGAGAATTGAAGAGAAAGAGATTGCGGGGCCAGGAATACTAGTTGTTAAATATACTAAGGGTCTGATTTGTTTAGAAGAGGGGAACTACGAAAAAGCACGAAATGTATTGGAAGAAGTGCATCAATTGATTCTGGAAAAATATAGAACGCCTCTTATAGAGGGAACTCTGGCGAATGTGAACGCATATTGGGCGATTGCGCTGGCGCAGTGCGGGGAGAAGGAGAAAGCGAGGGCGGTGTTTCGGACAGCAGAGGAATTAATAAAATCGCAATCGGATCACACGCTGTTGTCGCGATGCAGGCAGGCGATTGGGAGGATTTGAAATGATGAAGAATAAGCGGCGGCGGACGAGAACGGGATTATTGGGAGTAATAGTGCTTGGATTTGTACTTGGCGCGATTTTGGGAGTGATGATTTGCATATTCAAGTTTAACATGAATCCAGGTGATTTGACGCTGCGGAAGGCGGTGTATTGGGGTGTTGGATTTGGAGCAGCATTTGGATTGGGTTCCATCGCGATTGGTAGAGAGAAAAATGATAGAAAGAATACGGAGGAAGACAAAGATTGAAGGGAAGAATTCCGAATAACATTACGCTCCGGCGGGGAGGAGGGAGGAATTGGATGGCTGTTCTTTGCCGGCGTGCTCTTCCGCGGTGTCACGGAAGTTATCGATGAAGGTTTGGAGCCACCGTTCGAGGTTGAGGATTCGCCAGAGCAGCCACGAGTGGTCGGCTGTGCCGTCGCAGTGCTGCTGATAGAGGGTCATGGCTTGTTCGGGATTGAAGATGCCTCGCTGCCGGAATGTCCGGCTTTGGAACATGTCGAGGGTGTAGTCGCGAAGCTCGGATTTCAGCCACCGGGCAAAGGGCGTGGGGAATCCTTTTTTGTCAGGGCGATGGACGATTTCATCGGGGAGAATGTCTTTCATGGCTTGGCGGAGGATGAACTTGGTCCAGCCGTCTCGGATTTTGCAGGAAGAGGGCAGGGCCATGGCGAATTCGACGAGCCGGTGGTCGAGGAACGGCACGCGGGATTCGACGGAGAAGGCCATGCTCGTGCGGTCGCCATACTGGAGGAGCATGGGGAGGTTGTCGCGGGTCAGGTCGCGGTAGAGAATTTCCCGCAGCGGATCGGCGAATTTTCGGACCGGTTCGGGGAAGGGCAGCGCCTGTCGGCGAAGATCGGGACTCAGCAGCCGCAGGAGCGGATTATCCGAGAACGCCGGTTCGAGTGATTTTCGCAGTTTCCGGGCGAGAGTAATCGCGGCGGGCGGCAGGTTGGAATAGACGGCGTGGCGGAGGGCGCCGACGTGCATGCGCCGGGGCGAGATGCGCAGGAACGCGGCGGCGTGGCGGATATCGGCGGCGTAGTCGCGCAAGGAGTGTTTTCCGGCGAAGACATCGCGCAGTTTCCCGGCGAGGAGATAATTCATGTAATAGGTGTAGCCGGCGAGGAGCTCATCGGCGCCCTGCCCTTCGAGAACGACCTTGACGTGCCGGGAGGCCAGCCGCATGACGTGCCACTGGGAGAACGGGCCGGGGCCGGGGCAGGGTTCATCGTGATACCAGCTGAAGCGGTCGATGAAGTCGATGAATTGTTCGCCGGAAGGGGTAATGTAAAAGGCGCGGGTCTGGAATTCCTCGGCGACGCGGCGGGCGTAATGGCCCTCGGAGTATTCTTCGTCGGGGTATTCGGAGGTGAAGCTGTGGAGGTTGGCGCCGACGGTGTTGCGCGCAAGTGCGACGATACTGGAGGAATCCAGCCCGCCGGAGAGGCACATGCCCACGGGCACATCGGAGCGGAACTGCAGCCGGATGGAATCGCGGAGCAGGTCGCGGAACTGCTCGGCGGCGCGGGCGGCGTCGATTTCGCTTTCCTCCGCGGCGGAGTCGGCGGGAATGTCCCAGTACGACCATTGGCGGACGCCGGAAGCCCTGACCTCGATGCACTGGGCGGGCAGCAGGGAATACACGTTTTCGAAGAAGGTCTGTTCGCTGTTGTTTTTATGGCCCGTGAAAATAAAGCGGGCGAGGTACGGGCCGTTGGGCCTGGGAGTGTCGGTTTCGATGCCGGCGAGAACGGATTTGATTTCGGAGGCGAAACAAAAGCGGCGGGAGTCCCGGTAATAATAGAGGGGCTTGACGCCGAAGCGGTCGCGGCTGCAGAAAAGGGTCTGTTCCGCGGCGTCCCACAGCGCGAAGGCCCACATGCCGTTGAAGCGGGTGACGCAGTCGGGGCCCCAGTGTTCGTACGCCTTGAGAATCACTTCGGTGTCGCTCGTGCCGAAAAAGGAGAACCCGGCGGCGCGGAGTTCCTTCTGCAGCTCGAGGTAGTTGTAAATTTCTCCGTTGAAGACGATGCAGAACCGCCCGGCGGCGGAAGTCATCGGCTGCCGGCCGGTTTCGGTAAGATCGAGGATGGAGAGCCTGCGGTGCCCCAGGGCAAGGGCCGCACTCCCAAAACGCTGCGGAATCTCGCGGCCCTGATGGAGAATGTGTCCGGCTCGGTCGAAAAAGGCATAGCCGTAATCATCCGGACCTCGATGGGCCAGCAGGACGGTCATCCGGCGCAGCGTATCGGCCGACACCGGTTCATCCGTAAAATGAAACAGGCCCGCTATGCCACACATTCGGCACGCTCCCTTTCCGGGACCACCGGGTTCGGATGACAAAGCGAATCGACCAGATCGCAGAATTGCTTCTGCTGGTTTGGCAGGTGGAACCGGCGGATGTAATTCCAGTCCGGCCGGATCGCGATTCCGCCGGCTTGATGCTGACGGTAGAGCTGCAGAAGAAGATCGGCGATGCGGGCTTTGTCTTCGGGGTGGACGGGCAGGCCGGTTCCGGCGAGGCGGACAATGTCGGAGGCTTCGCCGGGCGGGGTCAGCGAAAGAATCGGCTTGCCTGTCCCCAGATATTCGAATACTTTGCTGGGAACGCACCAGTGATGCGGGCAATCCTGAATCCCGTAAAGGCTCAGCACCAGAAGGTCCGCGCTGTGGGGCAGGAGCCGGGCCTGTTCCGGAGGCAGCGGGCCGGTCTGGAGGATATTTCTCCGGATGCCGAATTGTCCGGCCCAGCGGTCGATGGCGGAAAACGACTCCCCGGCGAGGAGAAAACGCAAATCCCTGGCGAAATCAGGATGATCGGCCGCGACGGTTCCCATCGCTTCCAGGAGAATATGCGGAGACATCCACTCCAGTCGCAGCTTTTCGCAGAAATTCGCGCCGAAGGCAAGGCGTCGGAATTGCTGGCCGAGCCGCCGAAAAGAGCGATGAAGGGGGGACATGGCCGTTTCTCTGACGCCCCGGAGCTGGCCGGTATAAACGATGCGGAATTCGTTTTCAGTTCGCGGAATTGGGCTGGAGCTTCCCGCGCCGGACTTTGGAGTTTCGAAACTGTGGGGGATATAGACAATCTTTTTGCCAGGCTCGGCTCCATACCGCTCTTCGAGGAGCCGGCCCAGCGTCTGCGTGACAACGGTGACGGCCGCGGCGTCCGCAAGACAGATCTGCTCCCAGTGCTCCGAGCGGTTTCGCAGGCGGCGGCTGGGGTAGGGCCAGGGCATGCCGGTGAACCACGCGTCGCGAAAATCCTGAAGCACCGCAATGCGGTACATGGCGCCAAGCTCGTGCGCCATCGCGGCGCAACTGAATGGCGGCCCGGAAGCGATCAGAATCGACGGATGATAGGTTTCGATCAGAAGTTGCCCGCAGCGGAAGAAGCCCTCGATGCGGCGGGGTTCCGGATCGGGGCCGGGCAGGGCGTTTTGACGATCCCAGCGTTTCGCGGATTTGCAGCCAAGCGCTTCCGGAATTTGCCCATCCTCCCTCACACGGCAGAGAACGCCATCCGCGGCGGCCGTCAATTCGGGCTGTTTGCCGGACGTCAGAACGATCACGCGATACCCTCGGCACCGGAGTCCTTCCACAAAGCGGACGGCACGAATGCCCGCGGCCCCCGTCGTGGGTGAATAGTATGTACTGATGTATAATACGGTTGGCGAAGCGGAGGCCATATCCTCATTCTTTTCGTCCATAAACCACTGTATGATTGAATTTTAGGCTGTTTCAGCGCGGAATGGAAAACCGGTAAACGGGAGGGCCGCAAGGGCTGCGAAATCCATCCTAACGCCGGGGAAAATCCCGCTTCTGGGAATACCGAACTGGCGGAAAAAGCGGCGAAGAAATCGAATTGGGGAAGTTATAGGACGAGCGGATGAAAAAAGACCCCTGCCATACCTTTATGCCAAAACAGCAAATCCCTCTTCCCCGCCTGCCTCACTGTTTCCCGCCTGCCCCGATTTTCCCCGAGCCTCGTTTTCCCTGCCCGCCTCTGGGTTCCCCAACCGCCTCAATCCATGCCCCGCCTCGACTCTTCCCCATGCTCCCGAATGCCCCGGACCCTCTTTCCCCGACAGCCCCGGTTATTCTCACCAGGCGGCCTTCCGCACAAGGGCAGGCGGAAGGACGAAGCTTTCTTTGCTGGCTCGAACAAGACTTATCAGACGTTTTTCCGCCGGAAACCACATCAGACGGCAGCGGTTATGGCAGATTGGCCACCGGCGGGACGGTTCCAGCCCCCCGCCAGGCGGAAGGGCGGCTGCCCGACGAGCCAATTTCATGCGTTTCTCCGACCGACCGGAAAACATCCTGTTCTGCTCCATATTCAAGAACCGGTTTTCCCGGAGACCGCCGGAAACAGAGACATTGGCAGAGCCGATTCTTGAGGCCTGCGTAGGCATTACCTCTATCGACCCGGGGAATAAGCGACTTTGGTTAAAAAATTCCAAAAACGAAAGAAATCGGATGGGCCGCGCAGCGTCCCCGCCGAATCCCTGACGCGAGGCTTCTCCCGTTACGGATGATTCAGGAAATGGGTGTTGACGCGGCGGTACCAGGGGATGTTGGACCAGTTTTCCCAGTACGGGTGGCAGAAATTCCATGGCGTGCTTCCCCAGAAACCGTACTCCGCCGACAGCGCCATGCACTGTTCGCACCACTCGTAGAGCCAGTCCCAGTCGAGGTCCGGATGGTCCATGTGCCACCACGGCCCCCAGGCCTCCGTGACCACCACCGGCGCGGCGATGTCCCGCGACCAGTCCCTTGCAAAGGCAAGCTTATTGTGGATCTCGCCGATCAGCATTGGCCGAACCGACTGCATCGTCGCGCGAATTCGCTGCCTATACTCCCGATAATCCCGTTTGGGGTCCCGATCCTTCGCCAGGTCGTTGAAGCCCGTCCGATTCTCAAACCGGTCCCCGTGAATCCAGATATGCAGCTCCAGCACATCCAGAATGTGAATGGGAACATCTCCGCTTTGTACCATGACAGCAGGAAAAAACGTTTTCCCGCCTCTTTCGTTTGATTTGATCTTTAATGATCCGCTTCCGTCGAAGATTTTGAATCAGTGTTTCCCTCCGGCGAGCCTTTTCCTCCTGGCTGGAATAATCCTGCTTCCCCAACTCCTTCAAATCCCGTCTCGTCATATGGATGCTTCGTCCCAAGGAACCTCCGATGGCTTGATCATATAAAAATACCTTGTCAAAACGTGATACACAATATTAACAATATTCGTTCAAGCTCAGGCATTTTCTACTATCCCGGGCATCTGATCCCATACCTCGCCGTCCAGATTGCGACCAGTTTTTTTCTTGTTCACTCCGCCCCATTGCTTGAAGAAGAACGGAACTCCCGCCTCGCCGCATTGGTCACGGATATCCCGCACCCACTCATCTCGCATGGGCCGGGCGCCGGGTCCCGACTCGCCCCCGACAATCACCCAGTCGATTCCGCTCAGGTCCATATCCGGTATGGCCCCCAGCAATGGCTCCATCGAAAGAAACTTGGTTTTCGCCCCGCAGCGTCGCAGATCATCGATTCGATTCAAATAATCGGCGTGTTCCACCGTAACGCCCATCCAGAGATGATCCCCCCAGCTCAGTCGAGGACTAAGTTGCGCCAGTCGCGAAGACCGCTTGGTCAGGATCTGAAAAATATGCCAGTGAGCGCGATTCATAATCTCGAACAGATGCTCGATGCATCTCGTAGGTACGTGGCTGTGAAACAAATCGCTCATCGAATTCACGAAAATCATCTGGGGCTTCTTCCATCGAAGCGGAAGCCCGAATGCTTCTTCATGCACGGCTACATCAAATCCGTTGATATAATTTTTCTGCCCCATCGCCTTCAGCCGCCGCGCCATCCTCTCCGCGTAACAGTGCCTGCACCCCAGACTGATCTTCGTGCACCCCGTCACCGGATTCCACGTCGATCCCGTCCATTCAATTCTTGTACTGCTCATAGGAATAAAACTCTGCCATTTTTTGATTTTTTCCTCACGGAATTATGGGCCAT
>CAZOTP010000098.1:0-10694 GCA_964582655.1 uncultured Pirellulales bacterium
GGATGCGGGAAGGGGGGGCCAAGTTGGGGGTGATTAATATGGGGCACCGGGGCGTTTTTCTGCGTCGGGCGGGGGAAGTTCGACTCTCGCAGATGGGGACAATCCGTCTGAATGATGGAACGGAGTGGGCGAATCGGAAATTGTGGGAAGAGGTGTTCCTGGGGGAGAGGGTGGCTTCGACGACGGGCGCCGGCGACAGCACCATCGCGGGATTCCTGACCGGGCTTCTCGGCGGGATGAGCATTACGCAGTGTCTGAAGGCGGCGACGGCGGTGGGGGGGATGAACGTCCAGGCGGTCGATGCGCTGGGCGGAATCCGAAGCTGGTCTGAAACGCTGGCGAAAATCGGGGACTGGAAAAAGCGGAGACAAACCATTTCCGCTCCCGGCTGGCGATATGACGATCAGGAACGGGTGTGGATCGGACCGGCGGATAAGTAAGGAAACAGAAAGGATCATGCCATGTCAGAAGGAAAGATCAACCGACGGGCGTTTTTGAAGCGGGCCGCGGGAACGGCATGCGCGGCGGGATTTCCGATGATTGTTCCATCTTCGGTGCTGGGGCTGGATGGAGCGGCGGCGCCGAGTGAGCGAATCGGCGTGGGCTGCATCGGTCTGGGCGGGCAGGGGCTGCACAACATGAGAAGTTTCATGAATCTGATGCAGGCTCAGGTGATTGCCGTCTGCGATGTGCACGCCAATGACCAGGACCATTTTATCGGCCGGGAACCCGCCAAAAAAATCGTCGAATCGTTTTACGCGGAGAAACAGGCGTCTGGTTTCTATAAAGGCTGTGATACGTACGGTGATTTTCGGGAATTACTCGCCCGGCAGGATATTGACGCGGTGACCGTCTGCACGCCCGATCACTGGCACGGCCTGATTTCCCAGGCGGCGGCCAAAGCAGGAAAGGATATCTACTGCGAAAAGCCGCTGACCAATACCATCGCCGAAGGCCGGGCGGTATGCGACGCGGTAAAAAAATATGGGCGTATTCTGCAAACCGGCAGCCATGAGCGAAGCCGGCCCAATGCCCGGTATGCCTGCGAACTGGTTCGCAATGGCCGGATCGGCAAACTGCACACCATCCGGGTCAACATGCCGAATTCCGATCCGCATCATTTACAGCTCAAAAAACTGGATTTTCCACATCCGATTCTCCCCGTGCCTGAGGGGTTTGACTATGAAATGTGGCAGGGGCCGGCGCCTCAAATCCCGTACACGGCGGATCGGTGTCCCTTTTTCTGGCGTTTTCACCTGGATTACGGCGGGGGGGAAATGACGGATCGGGGCGCTCACATCATCGATCTGGCCCATTTCGGCCACGGCAGCGATGATACCGGTCCCGTGGAAATCCGCGGAAAAGGCGAGATGCTCCAGGGAGGGCATTTCAAGGCATTCATCGATTACCGGTTCGAATGCGTGTATGCCGACGGCGTGCGCCTCATCGGCACGACCGACACGCCCCGCGGCTTGAAATTCGAAGGCGACGAGGGCTGGATTTTTATCCACGTTCACGGCGGCGAACTGGACGCCCAGCCGAAGTCTCTCCTGGAATCGGGGATTCGACCGGGAGAAATTGCGCTGGGCCGGGCGGCGGACCATCATCAAAACTTCATCGATGCTATGCTCACACGCCGCGATCCCTTCGCAACTGCGGAAATCGGGCACCGGTCCGCGACCATCTGTCATCTGCTGAATATCGCGATGCTGACCGAACAGCCCCTGAAATGGAATCCCGTGACCGAGCAGATCACCAATTGCGAGGAAGCCAACCGGATGATCGCCCGTCCCATGCGAAGCCCCTGGCGGCTGTAAGTGCACTAAAAAAATCGGCGCAATAAAAAACGGCCTGAAAAGACCGTTTTTTTATCGGTAGAGACGGAATTACGGATGGTTATTCCTCGGAGTCCTCTTTCCGTTTCAGGGAAGCCGCCGCCATCGCCGCCCCGACTCCCAGCGTCACCAGAGTTGCCGGCTCCGGAATCGATTGAATCGATACAAATTCCATCTCGGTGGACATGAGCACGGCATTGGCGCCGCTGAGAAGCCCGGCAAATCCGCTCAAAAGGCCTGCGCAATTTACCTGTGTTGCGTAAAGCTCTGCCGATTGCGGGGCAAATGTCAGATCGAAAATTTTTGCGGGAGTTCTATTGGAATTACCAAAAATATCAATACTGTTGTTTGCCTTCAAATCATATTGATACAAAGATTTTCCGTCGATCTGTCCCGTCAATGACGGATCGGCAAATTGCGTGATTCCGTTTCTGTCTGTAATGCCGGTAAAGGTCATCCCCAGCGTGAAAAAGCGAAACGTATCCAGATTTACATAATCTTCCGGATGATCTGTGGATAGGGAAAGAATTCCTGTGCCGGCGGTCAGATCATATTCCTTGTCAATCCGGAAGTAGTCATTTTCGCTGTACCCCGAGGCCGTAACAGCTTTGGCCGGCCGGGCGAATTGGAAGAGCAAAATCAGCCCGGCTGCCAGGAAGAAACCCGCGGGAACCTGCCCCAGATGCAGGGGCCTGCATATGCGCATCATCCGCCGAACGGCACTTCGTTTCATAGAAATACCCTTTCCAAGGTATTGCTTTTCCCGCCAATTATTTTTGATACTCATCGGACCCGACCTGACAAAAGGTTAAATTTATCGGACATTTCCAAAAAAAAGCGGTCCGGAAGGACCGCTTTTCGATAAACGGAGGAAAGGGATGTTTACGAACAGGGCTGGGGATCGGTCGCCGAGCCGGAGCCGAGCAGTTCCAGCCGCCGTTTCAGGGCCTCATGCTGCCCCCAGAGTTCGATGGGCAGCCGATCGTCGAATCCTTTGAAGAACTCCGCAATGCTTTTCATTTCTTCTTTCCAGGCCGTCGGGTTGATTTCAAAGAGTTTTCGCAAAGTATCCCGCGAAATATTCAGTCCGGTCATGTCGAGGTCTTCGGGATTCGGCAGGAATCCGATCGCCGTTTTGATGGCTCCCGCTTCATTCCGGCACCGGGCGAGAATCCATTCAATGATGCGGAGATTTTCGCCGAAGCCCGGCCAGAGGTACTTGCCTTCTTCATCCTGCCGGAACCAGTTCACGTGGAACACGCGCGGCTGGGTTCGCATGCGGACGCCCATCCGGAGCCAGTGCTCGAAATAGTCCGCCATGTTGTAGCCGCAGAAGGGGAGCATCGCCATCGGGTCGCGGCGGACTTCGCCCTGTTTGCCATACTGGGCGGCGGTGCGTTCGCTGGCCATTGTCGCGCCGATATACACGCCGTGCACCCAGTCAAACGCTTCATACACCAGCGGGGCCAGTTGAGCCCGGCGGCCGCCAAAAATAATCGCCGAAATCTGCACGCCGTGATGGTGGTCCAGCCGGAAGCTGTGCGTGGGGCACTGTTCGATCGGAGCGGTAAATCGGCTGTTGGGATGGGCGCCAAGAATCGGTTTTCCGTTTTCATCCTTCAGGCCGGGTTTCCAGGGGCGGCCCATCCAGTCCAGAGCGCCTTCGGCCGCCGGTTCCCCGTCGCCGTCTTCCCACCACACGGTTTTGTCGGGATTCAGCACCACATTGGTGAAAATCGTGTTTTTCTTCACCGTTTTGACGGCGTTGGGATTGGATTTGGAGTTGGTGCCCGGTGCCACGCCGAAAAAGCCTTTTTCCGGGTTAATCGCCCAGAGTTTCCGGTCTGTGTCGATTCGCATCCAGGCAATATCGTCGCCGACCGTCCAGATCCGGTAGCCCTTCTGCTTGAGCCCTTCCGGCGGAATCATCATCGCCAGATTGGTCTTCCCGCAGGCGCTGGGAAACGCGGCGGCGACATAATCGATGCGCCCCTGGGGGTCTTCCACGCCGAGAATGAGCATATGTTCGGCCAGCCACATCTCCTGACGGGCGATAAAACTGGCGATGCGCAGCGCCAGGCATTTTTTGCCCAGCAGAACATTCCCGCCGTATCCGCTGCCGACGCTCCAGATGGTGTTGTCTTCGGGGAAGTGCAGGATCAGGCGTTTGTTGAGATCCAGATCGGCCTTGCTGTGGAGGCATTTGGTGAATATGCCTCCCGTCCCGAGCTGATCGAGAACATCTTTGCCCGCCCGTGTCATAATCAGCATATTAAGAACCACGTAAATGCTGTCCGTCAGCTCCACGCCGATTTTGCTGAAGGGCGAACCGACCGGTCCCATGGAGAACGGGATGACGTACATCGTGCGTCCCTTCATGGCGTTCTGGAAAATCTCGCCGGCCCGCCGGTAGCCTTCTTCCGGCGACATCCAGTTGTTTGTCGGCCCGGCGTCTTCGGCCAGACGGGTGCAGATATAGGTCAGGTTTTCCGTCCGGGCCACGTCGTTGGCGGCGGTTCGATGGTAGTAGCATCCGGGCAGTTTTTCCTGGTTCAGCTCAATGATTTCGCCTGTGGCGCAGGCCTGCTCGGTAAGTTCTTTTTTCTGTTTTTCGCTGCCGTCGATAAGCACGATTTGATCGGGCCGGCACATCTGGGCCATTTCCTCTACCCACGCATTCAGTCCGCTGTGTCGGGTTAACGGCATGTTGGTTTTCTCCTTGCCAGTAAGGCGTTTGCGATCCAAACCATTGCGCGCAGACACTGCCCGCAGGACGAGATCATGGTTTAGGCACAAAAACCGCGAAACACTAGCAAAAAATGGATAAGCAGTCAATAGAAAAAAAGGAAATTTTTTGGAGACACCGGCGCAAGTGGGTTTCCCGCCTGTTTTTAGGGGAAAAAGAATGGGGATTTTTTTCTTTTCAGAAGCCCCGGCCGGCCTTAAGATGGCCTCCGTTGTGATCCGTTGAAAAACAATGGTACCCGCGTTGTGTTAGGAGTGATTCCATGAGCGTATCGAGGTATGTTTGGATGGGGTTGGCGGTTTTGGGGCTGACGGGGTTGGCGAACGCACAGAGTCTGGAAATCGAGGATGTAAAACTGGATAAAACCAGCGCCCAGGTCGGTCTGGTGACCGGCTGGTTTTCCGGGGGTTCGCTGGGAAAGGTGACGGTGGATGATGAACCGGTGACCATCGATACGGACGGCGGGCTTCTGGCGGGCGTTCGGTTCGGGCAGGACTGGGAATATCTGGGCTGGGAAGCGACCGTCGCCGGTGTCTTCCAGAATATGGACCTGGATGCGGATCCCCTGGCGGATATCCCGTCCGCCGACAACGCCAACTGGATTCTCACCAATATCAACCTCTTGTGGTACCCCTTCGGCGAAGATTTGGCCGATGGCAAAGTCAAGCCTTACCTCACCGCCGGTCCCGGTCTTGCCTGGCTGGATACGGATTTTGACGAAGCCGACAGCGAGCTGATGTTCACCGCAAACGCCGGGCCCGGGATCAAGTGGTTTCTCGGCGAAGACGAAAAGGTCTTCCTGAAATTCGATTACCGCTGGTATTACTTCATGGGGACGATGACCGACAACCTCAAGGGCAGCATCTACCGGCAGGAAATCAGCGGCGGCATCGGGATTTCGTTTTAAGCGAAACCCGCTCGAACGGCGTTCACGCAGAGCAGCTAGTTAGGATACGCATTCATGCGCAGAAAAATTTCCATTATCGGAGCGGGGAATGTCGGCGCCAGTTGCGCCCAGTGGCTGGTGGAAAAGGAACTGGCCGATCTGGTTCTGCTCGATATCGTCGATGGGCTGGCCGCCGGAAAGGCGCTGGACCTCTACGAATCCACGCCCATCGGCCGGTATGACGTCAAACTCACCGGCACGACCGATTACGCCGCCACCGCGGGCAGCGACGTTGTCATCATCACCTCCGGCCTGGCCCGCAAGCCGGGCATGAGCCGCGACGATCTGCTGAAAAAGAATGTCGAGATTGTCGCCGAGGTCACGCGGAATGTGGCCCGGCACAGCCCCCAGGCGTTTATCATCGTCGTCAGCAATCCCCTGGACGCGATGACCTATGTCGCCGGCAAGGTCTCCGGTTTCCCCAAACACCGCGTCATGGGGATGGCCGGCGTCCTCGATACCGCCCGCTACCGCAGCTTTATCGCCGAGGCTCTGAATGTATCGGTGGCGGACATCTCCGCGATGCTCCTGGGCGGCCACGGCGATGACATGGTCCCCCTGCCTCGCTATACCACGGTCGCGGGAATCCCGATAACCGAGTTGCTCGATAACGCGAAGATCGACGCCATCGTGGACCGCACGCGAAAGGGCGGCATCGAAATCGTGAACCTGCTCAAGACCGGTTCGGCGTTTTACGCTCCCGGCGCCGCGGCGGTCGAGATGGCCGAAGCGATTCTCAAGGACAAAAAGCGGGTTCTTCCCTGCTGCGCCTGCTGCGAATCCGAATACGGTGCCGGCGGCTGCTTTGTCGGCGTTCCCGTGGTCCTCGGCGCCGGCGGCGTCGAACGGGTCCTCGAACTGCGGTTAAACGCTTCGGAATGCAAAATGATGGAGGAGTCCATTGAGCACGTGCGGCAGCTCGTCAGGCAGGTCGATGCTCTTCTCTGATCGACCGGCGCCCAGGAGCCACGTCCCCCCATCTTCAGAATAGTGATGCGGCTATGAAAATCTCTCTGGTGCAGTTGAATCCGACGGTGGGCGATATTCCGGCCAATCAGCGGAGGATCGAATCGGGCATGGAGCGGGCCGCCGCGGAAGGGGCGGACCTGGCCGTTTTCAGCGAACTGGTTCTGGTGGGCTATCCCCCCAAGGATTTGCTCCTCAAGCCGCAGTTTATCGACGACAATCTCGCCGCCCTGGAGCAGATTGCACAAAAAACCCGCGACTGCGCCGCTCTGATTGGTTTTGTCTGCCGCCATGAAGGTCCTCGCGGCCTTGCCCTCCACAACGCCGCCGCGCTCCTGCAAAACGGCGCCGTGCAGGCGGTGTATTACAAGCAGCTTCTGCCCACCTACGATGTCTTCGATGAGAGCCGCTATTTTCAGCCCGCCCGATCGAAGCAGATTCTCGATTTCAACGGCGCACGCCTGGGATTGACCATCTGCGAGGATATCTGGCAGAAACCCAGCCCCGAAGCCCGTCCCCTCTATGACATCGAGCCGCTGGCGGAGCTGGCCAAAGAAAACGTGGACCTCGTCCTGAATATCTCCGCCTCGCCCTTCGTCGTCGGCAAGCACGCCTTCCGCAAACATCTCTTTTCCGCCGAATGCAAACGCTACAATCTTCCCCTGGTCTATGTCAATCAGGTGGGGGGGAACGATGAACTGGTCTTTGACGGATGCAGTTGTATCTTCGACAACCAGGGACGCATCATCGCCCAGGCCTCCGATTTCGAAGAAGACCTTCTCACGGTGGATCTGGATTCCCCTTCACCCGGTCCGATCCGGCCCGTTCGGGAAAATATCGCTTCGGTCCATGCGGCTTTGGTTCTGGGGCTTCGCGATTATGTTCAAAAATGCGGATTCCGCTCCGTGGTGCTGGGCCTTTCCGGAGGGATCGATTCGGCGATCACCGCCGCGATTGCCGCCGAGGCGCTGGGGCCGGCGAATGTTCTTGGCGTCGCGATGCCCAGCCGCTTCTCCAGCGATCACAGCCTTGCCGACGCGAAACAGCTTGCCGCCAACCTCGGCATTTCCTTCCAGATCATCCCCATCGAACCGGCCCACCGGGCCATGGAAGAAATGCTCACGCCCTATTTCGAAGGCAGGAAACCCGATAGTACCGAGGAAAACATCCAGGCCCGCGTGCGGGGCAACATTCTCATGGCCCTGAGCAACAAATTCGGCCACCTGCTCCTGACCACCGGCAACAAAAGCGAACTGGCCGTCGGATACTGCACCATGTATGGCGATATGGCCGGCGGCCTGGCCGTCATCAGCGATGTCCCCAAAATGATGGTCTATGAACTCGCCCGCTACATCAACCGCTGCAAGCCCCTCATCCCCGAATCCAGCATCGCCAAGCCCCCGTCCGCCGAACTTCGCCCCAACCAGACCGATCAGGATTCCCTGCCTCCCTACGAAATCCTCGATGAAATCCTCCACCGATACGTCGAAAAAGAAGAGTCCCTCCGCGAGATTATCCAGGCCGGCTTCGATCCCGATATCGCCGCTAAAGTCATTCGCCTGGTGGACCGCAACGAATACAAGCGAAAGCAGGCCGCTCCGGGAATCAAAGTCACCTCCCGTGCCTTCGGCTTTGGCCGCCGCATGCCCATCGCCCAAAACTACTCCATGTCCCGTCCGGCTCATGGATGAAAATCTGCATCTGATTTTTACAGTAGAATAGAATATGAATAGGATTGGCAACAAAAGGCTGTTGTATCCGGCGTTTCCTGTGGAATGATGGCGTATGGAACTATGGATCGGATTGATTTTATTGGGGTTGGGGATCGGGATTTGCGGAACGCTGATCGGCGCCGGTGGCGGTTTCATTCTGATGCCTATTCTGCTTCTGATGTACACGCAAGATCCGCCGGAAACCTTGACCGCCATCTCTCTGGCAGTGGTGTTTTTCAATGCGGCTTCGGGCTCCATTGCCTATGGGAGGATGAAACGGATTGACTATCGGGCAGGGCTGTTGTTTGCAGTGGCTGGCATTCCCGGAGCGATAGCAGGGGCATACAGCACTTCCTATATTCCGATAACGCCCTTTCACATTGTATTTGGTCTGCTGCTGATGGGTTCGGCGATGTTTCTGTTTTTCAGCCGTCCCCGGTCTGAGGAAGATTCTCCTTCCGCAGTCTCTTCTTCGGGGAATCTAGGTTCTGCGTATAATCGAAAGCTGGGAATGGGAATCAGCTTTTTTGTGGGGTATCTCTCCAGCCTGCTGGGCATTGGCGGGGGAATCCTGCATGTTCCGATTCTCGCCCGAGTGCTGAAATTCCCCGTCCATATTGCCACCGCTACCTCCCATTTTGTTCTTGCCATTCTCGCTCTGGTCGGTTCTCTGGTCAATCTATTCAGCGGGCATCTGACGGGGGGATTTTCCCGTTTGGTATCGATATCGCTGGGCGTGATGATCGGGGCCCAATGGGGAGCCATCCTGTCCCGCTTCATCCATGGCCAATGGATTATTCGAATACTTGCCCTGGCGCTGGCCTTCGTGGGCATCCGAATTCTGGTGACTGCCTTTCATGGTTCCTGAGAAGTTGGATTCGGCTTTCCACTCCGTTATTTTTCTTCGATCCTTACCTTCCTTTCGCACCCTTCACACCCAATGTCATCGCGAGGAGCGAAGCAAAGCCTGTCCCGAGCGAAGCGAAGGATGGCGATCTCAACCGCCCGCTCACCCTGTGCATCCATTGTCATTCCCATGAAAACGGAGATCCTTCTTCTCCTTTCACACTTTGCACACCTTTCGCACCCTTCGCACCGAATGTCATCGCGAGGAGCGAAGCGACGTGGCGATCTCAACCGTTCGCTTACCCAGTGCTGATATTGGCGAATCCTCCGCCTTATACATTCTTCTTCCTTCTCCGCGTCACCGCCAATCCGCCCAGAAGCATCAGGCCCACCGTCCCCGGTTCGGGGATATAGGCGTACATCAAATCACGACCCAGGGACACGGAAGACTGATAGCTGATATGGGGATTATCGAAACTATCGAGGGCCAGGGAACTATAGTACCCGAAACTGCCGGGGATGCTTTCAAAAGACCAGGCGTTTCCATTCCAGACGGCGTAATCCAGATGACCATTGTCATAGTATGTAATGTGGGGACGTCCGAGGCTATCCAGAGCGAGAGAGGGATCATAACCGACGGTACCTTCGCTGGCCACAGTGGTAATCTGCCATTGCGAGCCATCCCATCTGGCATATTTCAAATCTTCATTGGTATCATCAAAGTAGGTGATATGCGGATTGCCACTGGCATCCAGGGCAAGGGAGGAATAAGATCCCACTCGATCCAGACCGTCCACGTTTGAATAATGCCATGCGGCGCCATCCCAGTATGTGTATTTCAAATCTCTGGCATTTTTATCATAGTAGGAGATGTGAGGATACCCGTTTGCATCCAGTGCCAGGGAGGTCTCTCCTGAAAGGGTGGAGGAAGTTTCCAGGATTCCTTTCCCCCAAACGGAGCCATCCGAGCTGGAGGCAAGTTTCAAAAAGCGGTAAGAATCGGAGGAAGCGAGATAGCTGATGAGGATATTGTCATTGGCGTCCAATGCGAGAGAGCTATTACTCCCTCCGTTCATATCGACCGTCTGAATCTGCCAGTTGGACCCATCCCATCTGGCGCAACTCAAGGCCGTGTGTTGATATTGCTGCTCGTTAAAATACGTGTAATAGAAGTTTTGATAACTGATAAAGGGACGATCCTGACTGTCCACTCCGATCGAAGGCATAAATCCCGTTCCGTCGGGATTGTCATCTGCCACGGCAACCTGCCAGGAATTGCCGTTCCACGCCGCGTATTTCAAGGAGGCGTTAGAAAAATCATGATATCCGATGTGCGGGTGATTCTGATTGTCCAGCGTAATCGCAGTGTCGGTGATATCGGACGAACTGTCCACGGTGGTAATCTGCCATGGCAGGTCGGCCAAGGCGAACGAAAGAGGCCGGAACAAAAGACACACCCATACCAAACCGATCCATGTTCCTGTTTTTTGGCTGCACATATTCCATCTCCTTTCAAATCAAAAAACCCGGCGCAGAAAGAAACCGCTCTCTCTGTCCGGGTTAAATTCGAACCTTTCAAACTGGGAATCCCGAAGAGGCCCTCTCGTTGGCCCCGAACCGGATCCCATATATTCACAAAAATT
>CAZOTP010000099.1:0-10565 GCA_964582655.1 uncultured Pirellulales bacterium
TCTGGAGGTGATAATCGCCGCCGCCGACAAACTGCGGATTGGCGACAACCAGACCGGTGGGAATTCCGGTCATAGGATTCAGGGCCGGATAGTTGTTCGGATCGGTGGTGTCGATGCAGCAATAGCTGATCTTGAACGGATTGTAGGTAGTATCGGTGAAGCTGATTACCGATGTTTCCCATCGAACCTGTGCGCCCGTGTTGCCCCAGAGGATGCTGTTCTTGACGTTGCAGACAATGTCGGTGTTCAGTTGTCCGGCCGTTCCGACGAGTTTCAGGCCGCCGGTTGCGCCGCCGTCCTTGTTGTCGGCAATGGTGCAGTTGGTGAAGTTCGCGGTTAATCCCGAACCCACGCGGCGGACTTTCACCTGGACATTGGCGTTGCCGGTATGGCTCATGTTGCCGCTCCAGAGGCAATTGGTGAAGCTGTACGTCTGCGCGACATAGCCGTCATCATAGACGTAGGTGCTGCATCCATCAGAACGGTCATTTTTCATTACGCAGTTACTGATGGTTCCCACAGCGCCCGCTGTGCCGTTCCGGAAGTAAAGAGATCCGAATGAGGAAACCGCTCCCGTGATGCTGTCCACAACCAGGCAGTTGCTCATGGTCAGGCTGCTGCCGGAGAACCGAATGCCGTTTCCATACTCACCGGAATTCGAGTTGCCTTTGAATGTGCAGCCGGTCAGAACCAGGGTCCCTTTGCCGGTGACCACGGCATTGTTGGAGGCATTGCCCTGGAAATAGCAGTTCGTCATAGTGAGCGTTCCACTGTTATGTAGAATTGCCCCGTACTGATTGGAGCATCCGAAAAACTGGCAGTTATTGACGGTAACCGTAATTCCGGAAGCCGCCGCGTTGATGGCGCCGCCGTTGGCACTGCCGAAATTGACTCCGCCGTGCCAGAAAATCAGGCCATCAATGGTAGCGTTTCCGGCCAGGGTCATAATGGAAGCCTTGTTGTCGGCCCGGCTGGCCTGGGCGTCCAGGGCGTCCGGATTGGCATAGAGATCGGCTTCCACGTCATCGCTGTTCGTGTCACCACTGAGGATGGTATGGAAGTTGTTGGGATTGTAGAATTCGCCGATATCCGTGATGGTGCCGTAACTGGTCCAGTATTTGCTGTAGCCGCCTTTGACCGTGACGCCGGCCGGGACGGTAAACGTTGCGCCAGAAGGAATATATTTTCCGGCGGCGATGTGTACGGTATCTCCGCTAACTGCGGCGGCCAGTGCTGCATCCAGATCGCCATAAGCGTCTGTCCAGCTTGCTCCGTTGCCCATGGAACCGGCTGCCACGTAAATATTTGCAGCAAAACCGGAACAGGTCAGGCCCAGTACCAATGCCAATGCTACAAAAGTTTTCTTATACATTCTGTTTCTCCTCTTCAGAAAGAGTCTGACTGGAATTCCGGGCGACCACCGCCCGCTATACCAGACATGAAAATGAGACAAATAGTTACATTTCTGTTCAATTTTCTAATGTATGTCCGTTTGGAAACTCCCTCCTTTCTGGCTGATGTTGTCAATCGATGACGGATCGGGTATTGGGAAAAGTTGTGTGTGTGTCAACAGGGGAGAATTCCATAGCTCAACAATTGCGGGGGAAAATGCTGTGTTTCGTTTCATAACAATTTTAACAATAGTATCTCGACTAATTTAAGAGCTTCTGAGCACAAAATGTTACATGGGCGAATCCATGGTGACCACCAACAAGTCCAATTATACCAATATGGTCTTTTTCGTCAATTAAAAAAGGGGACTTTTATAAAAATTGATAATCAAATTGAGGTAATTCAGGGAAAAAACTATATAAAGAATCCATATAAAATGATATAAGTTATTATATATTAAGTATATATAGAATATTTACAGAAATTATTATTGATGGTAGTCCCTTCCTGTTTTATCTGAAAAGGGGCGCAAATATTAGCGCCAGTATTCCTGTAATATTCGAATCCAGTTCCCTTTTGTGATTTTTTCGACTTCCTGGCAGGTATAATGATGGTCTAGAAGGTCTTGTCCGATCTTAGGAAGACCGCTGACATCTCGAATTTCATTGGGGATCATGGCCCCGTCAAAATCGGAACCCACACCGACATGCTCTATCCCGATACGGTCGGCGATATACTCAATATGTTCCCGAATCCGAGAAAGAGGGGTATCGGGTTCAGTTTTTCCGTCCGGACGCAAGAATGCCACGCAGAAATTGATACCAACGATCCCGCCGGAGTCCCGGATCGCTCGAAGCTGTTCATTGGTCAGATTCCGGGAGAACGGGCATAACTGAAACGCGCAGGAATGGCTGGCAACGATAGGTGCATCTAACGTTTTTGCGACATCGAAAAATCCCTTTTCATTCAGATGGGAAACATCGACCACAATTCCCAGCTGCTTACACTGTCGAACCAAATTCTTTCCGGCCTGGCTCAAACCCGGTCCCATATCCGGGCCTTGGTTAAACTTCGCCTGTACACCCACGGCAAATGCATTAGGGCGACTCCATGTCAGTCCCAGGCTTCTCAGCCCTTTTTGATAGTAGGATTCCAGATTTGACAAATCCGGTAAAATTGCTTCCGCACCCTCAATATGAAGAATCATTCCCAGAATTCTGTTTTGGATGCTATGATCAAGCTGCTTCATATCGTGAATGACTTTGACCTGCCCCGCTGCCCTCTGCTCGATCCGGTATAATAAATCGATCATTTTATCCGTATGCTCTCGTGCATACTCAAAATCCAGGGGAGGATTTGCCGGATACTTGTCGAGCGGCACTGAAGCGGAAAAGGGAGGGTGAGCATCCTGGGCCGTTTTGGGATTGGGTACAAAGACCGCGAAAATCCCGCCTGCCAGCCGGCCTTCCCTGGCTCGGGGCAGATCGATATGCCCAACCGTGCTTTTCACGAAAAAATCACGGTTCTTTCCCCGTTCAGGCACATACAAATCCAAAAGGGTATCGTTGTGTCCGTCAAAATATCGCAATTCTATTGTATCCGCTGTCGTCATGGTCAATATTCCATACAGGACATGCGTATAAGCGTTTCCATCGCGCTGATATGATACTATATACGGAACAAGGTTTACAATGATCTTTTATCACCTTCTGATTTCGATTGGCTATGTTCACTATTTTTTCTGAAATCAGACATTCTGTCAGCAAGAAAAGGATTGAAGGCATTAGCATGGAAGTATAAAATAAATAATTCGCGGGCAAGCCGTCCGGAAATATTCAGACGGCGGAGAAAATGAACGGAGAAAGGAATGAATTCGCGATGGATCGCGTTACAAATAGTGTGGATATACTGGACGGCTTGACGGAGAGCCAGCGGGAGGCGGTCCGGCATGTGGAAGGGCCTCTGCTGGTACTGGCGGGGCCTGGCAGTGGAAAAACCCGTGTAATCACCAGTCGAGTGGCCTACCTGATTCAACAGGGAGTCTCGCCCCGCCACATCCTGGCAATTACGTTTACCAACAAAGCCGCGGAAGAAATGCGAAGCCGTCTGCAGGCGATGTACATCCCCCGCGGGGTAACCATCTGCACGTTTCACAGCCTCGCCGCCCGGCTTCTGCGGGAGTTCAGCGATTATACCGGTCTGCCCCACGATTTCAGCATCTACGACGACGCGGATCAGAAAGCCGCCATTCGAGAGGCGATGAAAACCTGCGAGCTGGATGCTGGTAATTTTCCTGTCGGCAGCGTTCTATATCGCATCAGCTCCTACAAAAATGATTTGAAAACACCGGAGGATATCGCCAAAAATCCGGCGGATTTCCTCGACAAAAAAACCGCCGGGATTTACGCCGCCTATCAGGCGTGCCTGCAAAAAAATGGTGCGGCTGATTTCGACGACCTGCTGATGAAATTGGCGTTTCTCCTGCGAGATCATCCGCCCATTCGTGAGCAATTGAACGACCGCTACCGGTTTGTGCTGGTCGATGAATATCAGGATACCAATCACTGCCAGTATCTGATCGCTCACGGCTTGGCGCTCAAGCACGGAAACCTGTGCGTGACCGGAGATCCCGACCAGTCCATCTATGGCTGGCGAGGCGCAAATATCAGCAATATCCTTGATTTTGAGAAGGATTATCCCAATGCCCGGATCGTGCGGCTGGAGGAAAATTTTCGTTCGACTCCCGAAGTGCTGGAACTGGCAAATGAGTTAATTGAGAAAAACTTCAAGCGAAAAGAAAAACGACTCTACACGAGAAATCCCCATGGAATATTACCCCAGCTCACGGCCTATGGCGATGAGCATCAGGAAGCCGTCGGTCTGGTTCAATGGATTCGTACTCTCTGGGAAAAGGGAACTCCCTATCATGAAATGGCTGTGTTTTACCGCGTCAATTCGATGAGCCGCGTTCTGGAAGAAGCCCTGCGGCGTGGGACCGTCCCCTATCAAATTGTTCGCGGCGTCGAGTTTTATCAGCGAAAAGAAATCAAGGATATGCTCGCTTATCTGCGATTAATCCTGAATCCTTCCGACCAGATCTCACTCAAGCGAATCATCAATGAGCCGGCGCGGGGTATCGGAAAAACCACCGTGGACCGGCTGCTGGAATACGCCCTGCGGTACAGCAAGGAAATGGCCTATGTCCTGGCCCATCTGGAGGAGGTGGGGGAGCTGTCCGCCGGAGCAAAAAACAAAGTCGCCGGTTTTGTCCGAATGATCGACCAGTTTCGTCAGAACGCCTCGGGTTCTGTGGAAGCGGTTCTGCGAATGGTCTATCACCAAAGCGGCCTGGCCGACGCTCTACAGCAGGAGAAAAATGAGGACGCCGCCGAAAATGTGGAAGAGCTGATTTCCTCCGCCGCGGAATACGACGGCCAGACGGAAACGCCTTCGCTTGCCGATTATCTGCATCAGGTTTCGCTGGTCAGCGATACCGATGCGATGGATTCCCAGTCGGGCTGTGTTTCGCTGATGACCCTGCATGCGGCGAAGGGGCTGGAATTCGACGCCGTCCGCATCGTGGGCGTGGAAGAAGGATTGATTCCTCATTCTCGCAGCCTTGGCGGGGATGACGATAAAGAGGAAGAACGACGCCTGCTGTTTGTCGGTATTACCCGCGCAAGGAAAATCCTGCATTTGAGCTATGCGGAAAACCGCATGTTCCAGGGCATCACGTCCGCGTGTATCTGTTCCTCATTTTTACGGGGACTGTCGGGTTTGAATGCTCAGATTGAGGAAGAGGAGATGCATCCTGTCTCCCGAAAGCACGCTGAAACGTCCGCCTGGGATTTTCCAGATGATGAATCACAGGATGAGTTGGAAGAAAAATTCCTGCCCGGCCAGTTGGTCCGGCATCCCCAGTTCGGGTTAGGACGGGTGGAGCAGTTCCAGCCCGCCGGAGAAAACAGCAAAATTATTATCCGCTTTAACAGCGGCCCGAAAAAAACGCTGTATCTGAAATACGCCAACCTTCGAAAAGTCGGGTTTGGCGATTAAACTCCGCATCTTTTAATACCTTCCATGCTGTTGAACCAGATCCCGCATCCGTTCAATCCGGCTTTCGACCGCGCCGGGAGGGACCTGGTCGCCCGCGTTGGCGATAAAGCGTGGACTGGTCTTTTTCAAGTCCAGCCAGTCCATCACTGTCCGGGCGAAGGTTTCTTCGGATACATCCGGCAGCCAGACATTGGGGGAAGGCCCGCCGGAGAGAATAAAGGTTTTTCCCGACCGCTCTCTGCATTGGGCGGGTGTCAGATCGCCCATCGGCGCGGGAGTCACCGCATCGGCGCAGTCCGCACCCGTGTCTCGAATCATTTCCAGTGCGCCGCCCAGCCGCCCGTCGATATGCACGGCAACGTATTTGCCCGCCTGATGAATTCGGCGGATCGCCTCGGTATAATACTCGTTAGACCACTGATTGAAAAAGGAGGGAGGCTGAATATCGCTGGAGAAATTATCCCCCATCAGAATAATTTCCGCCGGAGATTCACACAGCAGATCGATAAGCTGCAGATTGTTTCGGTTGATGGCATCGATCACCTCCCGCAGCGTATCGGGCCAGTCCATGACGGCATACATTGTATTTTCGATCCCCATCCAGTAGTTCAGAAGCTGTCCCATCGCGCTGTACCCGACCGGCAGATACACTACGCCCAGATCTCCGACCGCATCCACCCAGGCGCGGTATTTTTCCCAGCAGGGGGAAAACGTGCGGTTAGCCATCGCATACGCCAGCACACGAAGATCCATTTCGGTCTTTACCCCCCAGCTTTGAATTGCCCAGGCGTACGTCACCTCTTCCCATACACGCGTCCGGGCTATCGAACCCAGAGGCGTTTGAAACCGCCAGGTAATCGCGCCGCCGTCGCGGCTCTTCTCCGCTACGGACTGCACATTGCCAGGATATCGCGTCTGAAAAAACGCGCCGAGATTGGGCAGGTAAAACCCGACTCCTTTTTTCCGGTGATAATCGATCAGGTCATATTCGGGTTTTTCGTAGCTCTGGCTTAAATCCCAGGGCCTGCGATTTGTATGATAAAACCAATGTGACAGGTCCAGCATGAAGGGAACCTGGTCGGGGATTTTGCCCTGATAAACCGCCAAAATTCGTTCGCGAGGCGTCATGCGTTTTATCCTTACAGGTACCAAATAGTTGCTCAAACCGATTTTCATTGTAAACGCTAAAGTCATTAAAAACAAGGAATTGGGGACGATAATGAAAAATATTTTGGGATTGATTGGACTTATTCGTATGATACAGGAATAATAGTACTAGAATGCCATAATAAGTTTTTGGAGATCCAATTTATGGCCGGAATTGTAAATATTACCGAAGCCTGTTCGTTGGCGATTCATGCGATGGCCCTATTGGCCAAAGAGGTTGGTAAAAGCCATTCCACCCGGGAATTGGCTGCCATCCTGAATGCTTCAGAGAACCATCTTTCCAAGGTGATGCAGAGACTGTGCCGGGAAAAACTCATCGATTCCAGCCGCGGACCGGGAGGGGGATTTCAGCTTGGCCGGCCGGCCGATGAGATTACCCTTCAGGAAATTTTTGAAACGATCGAAGGACGTCTGGAACCGCAGCAGTGCCTGCTCAAGCATCCGATCTGTCATGGAAAACCCTGTGTTTTCGGCAATGTGGTCCGTCGGATTAATGAAGATTTTTTGGGGTATCTGAAGCACACTCGTTTATCCGAGATCGCCGGAATTTTAATGTCCGCCGAGAAAGGAAATTGACATGCGTATTATGCGGAACATTATTCGAATCGATGAAAGCAAGTGCGACGGCTGCGGCCTCTGTGCTTCCTCCTGTGCCGAAGGAGCCATCCAGATTATAGACGGCAAGGCCAAATTGATCAGCGAAACCTATTGCGACGGACTGGGCGCTTGTCTGGGCGAGTGCCCGCGGGGCGCGATTACCATCGAGCAGCGAGCCGCCGCTCCATTTGATGAAAAAGCCGTCCGGCAGCATCTTCAAAAAAATAAACCACAGCCTCAATCTCCTGCCAAGCCGCATGGTCATGTCTGTCCCGGAACCATGCTCCGAAGTTTCACTCCCGCAAAACCTGTTTCCGAAAACGCCGGCAAAGTTCCTTCCCAACTGGCGACCTGGCCCGTACAGCTTTCGCTGGTCCCCGTGCAGGCGCCGTATTTCCAGAACGCCGAACTGCTGCTCGTTGCAGATTGTGTTCCTTTCGCGCTGGCGGATTTCCACAGCCGCTATCTGCGTGGAAAACCGGTGATCATCGGCTGTCCAAAGCTCGATGATGCCGCCGGATATGTTGAAAAATTAGCGGAGATCCTCGCATCCAACGAAATCGTATCTCTCACGGTCATTCACATGGAAGTGCCCTGTTGCGGCGGATTGAGCCGGATTGCCCAAACCGCCCTGAACCGTTGCGGTAAAGACGTACCTCTTAAAGATATCACTATCGGCATCCGCGGTGGCGTGGTGCAGGAACTGGAAGTAAACACGGCCGCCCGATAAAGGAGAAACCCATGGAAACCATGATCCATCTGAAAGATTCAGTCGATTACCAATCCGGCTCCGTCGTGAGCAAAACCCTGGTGGGAAAACCGGTGGGAACAGTTACGGTCTTTGCCTTTGACGCCGGTCAGGGGCTCAGCGAACATACCGCGCCCTTCGATGCCCTGGTCTATATCCTCGACGGAAAAGCGGAAATTACCCTGGGCGGTAAATCCATCCTCGCTGAAACCGGGATACTGGTCACCATGCCTGCCAACATTCCCCACGCCCTCCGCGCCGACGAACGGTTCAAAATGCTTTTGATTATGATTCGCCAGTAGAAGAAATGTTCTCTTTGGTATCTGAACTGGGGCCAAACAATAAAGTGCCGGCAAAGGTAAGGGTAAAGCCGATAACACAGGTTACCCCGCAGACCCAGATACTGGCCCAACCCGCTTTCCAGATCAATATTGCTCCGGCGATGACCGAAAGAATCATTCCGGCTGCGAGGGAACCTCTGTGGATACGGATCCGGGAGACGGCCAGCGCCACCGCCAGAAATGTAGGTGCGGAAAACAGTCCCAGCAGAGTCTGTGACATATCGAATATGGTTGTCCCCAGATACCTGACGATCCCGGCTACGAGAGTGGCGCCGACTCCGATGAAAAAACTGGCTGTTCGAGCGAACCGGAGCTGCTGTTTTTCCGTCAGGGAGGAACCGAACTGTGTACGGAAATCGAGAGTCAAAACGGCCGAGAGCGTGTTGATGCCGCCGTTCATGCTGCTCATTGTCGCCGCAAGCATCGCTGCCAGAAGCAAGCCGCTGAATCCGGTGGGCAGTACCGAGGCGATAAAGTAAGGGAAAATTTGATCCGCTTTGTGAGGCAAATTGGAATCGGGGAAAAAGTGATACCACGCCGCCAGTGCCAGGCCGATGCCTGCCAACAACACAATGACCAGAACAACCCCGATCAGATTAAAGGCAAGGGACCTGGCCGAAGCGCGGGGATTCCCGGTTGACAGATACCGCTGAAGCGACATCTGATCGGCAACGAGATTGCAAAAATAGGGAATGTTGATTCCAATCAGCATGGACCAGAAGGTGCTGATTTTCCGCGGATCCGGCGAAAAATCGATATGCAGATGACCGGAGTCGTTCCAGAAATGAATGATTTGTTGAAAGTTGGCCGGAAGGCGATAGAAAATCACCAGAAGCGTTCCGGTTATGCCCAGTAAAATCACGAGAAATTGAATCGCATCGGTGAAAATGACTCCGCGGATCCCGCCAATGGTAGTGTAAAAAGTGCTGCACAAACCAATCGTTAAAACGATTGGCCAGAACCATTGTTCTTCATTCAGCCGGGACGCGCCGATAATTGCCATCGAGGGGGCATAGATAAGGGCAGCCATCCAGCCCACGCGAAGAAGGATATACATTCCAGCAGTAAGCGATCGAATTGCGCGTCCAAACCGCTGTTCGACGACTCCATAGGGATGACGGCTGGTGCGCGAAAGATACGCGGGAAGAAACCAGAAATAAAGAATGGCCCAGAGAATGGGGAAAAAAAAGATTTCAATCACGATTGCAAAGTTATTTGAATAGACGAGGCTGGGTACGGCCAGAAAGCTGATCCCGCTGAAAAACGCCGCCGCGATGCTCAGCCCCACTAGGAGGGAGTGGAACGTGGTTCCCATGGTTCCGGATGTGGTGAAATAATCGGCACTGCTCTCCTGCTTCCCGCGGCACAAAAGCCCTACGGCTACAGTACCCGCCAGATAAAGCGCGATAACCCCCCAGTCTATACCGGTTAATGCTCCTACTATCATGTGGATCTCCAGAATTAAGGGTGCGAGTTTAGTATCTCTCAAACCATTCATCATAAAACGCATGCGCCGCCGATTCCGGTTCGCAGCGGTCGTGGATTTGCACCCATTGGCTTTGCGCCTCCTCCGGCGAACTGAACCACCCCGCCCCCGTCGCCGCCAGCATCGCCGCGCCCCGGCAGGCCGGCTCCGGACAGTCGCAGCGGCAAACCTCCGTCCCCAGCATATCAGCGAGGATCTGAAGCCAGAACAAACTTCGCGCACCGCCTCCCGTTGCGATGATTCGCTCCGGAACCTCGCTTTGCAGATCCTGTTCGATCAACCGCCTTGCCGATGACGCGACCGATTCCAGAATCGCCCGCACGTAATGACTGTGCGGAAAACGCCGGTTTTTTTCTTTCGCAAATCCCTTCCGCCGTGAATACTCATGCGCACACGGAACCGCGGTCAGTCCTTCGCACCCCCGCGGCGCCTCCTGTGCGTTCCTGAGCAAATCCTCCAGCGTCCAGTTTGCTGCCCACTGCCTTTGATACCCTTCCAGAACCGCCGCCCCATTATGATGAAATCCAAGCTGAAAAAACTGGTCCACATGAATATCCGGTCCCATGCAGCAGTGGGGCAGGGGATGATAATCTCCGCGGATTCGAAGTGCCGCCAATACCGTTCCCAGCGAGAGCGCCATCGTATTCTTTGAACAAACTCCCGCACCGATCGCCGCGGCATGATGATCCAGACTGCCCGCGATAACCGGGATCCCCGTCGGAATTCCCAGCCATTTCCTCGCTGCTTCCGTGGTTTCTCCCGCCATCCCGCCGGGCCG
>CAZOTP010000100.1:0-10466 GCA_964582655.1 uncultured Pirellulales bacterium
TCGGACAATCGCAGACCACACCCTCCATTCCGCCCTCGACCCCGATGCACTGGCCCGTCTGGAATTCGAACCCGATCACGTCGCTCTGATTTTCAAGAGACCTAAAAATTACTGCCTTCAGGACAATTTTGTTTTCCGCGTCGCCTCCACCGGCCTGTTTTTATTCAAAGACAAGCTCATCATCGTGATGGCCGAAGAAACTTCTCTCTTTGAAGGAAAACCCTTCATCCGCGTCACCTCGCTCTATGATGTCGTCCTCAAACTCCTCTACCGCGTCATTTTTCATTTCAATGAGCACTTGCGCACCATCAACATGATTTCCAGTGAAATTGAGCATCAGATCAACACCTCCCTCGAAAACAAGCATCTGATCAACATGTTTACCCTGGAAAAAAGCCTGGTTTATTACCTCAACGCGATCAATTCCAACCATGTGGTATGTGAAAAAATGCGCAACAGCACCACGCGCATCGGATTCCAGCCCGAGCATAACGAATTTCTCGACGATATCCTTATTGAAAGCAGCCAGTGCTACCGGCAGGCGGAAATCTATTCCAACATCCTCGCCAGCCTCATGGACGCACGCGCCAGCATCGTCGCCAACAACTTGAACGTTATTATGAAAACACTGACGGTGATAACGATCCTGTTAATGCTTCCGACGATGGTGGTGAGCATGTTTTCGATGAATGTAAAAATGCCGATTCCTCATGAAAATGTTTGGAGTTTTTGGATTATTATGTTTACCGCTGTCGCTGCGGCAATCAGTTTCTGGTTGTTTTGGCGCCATAAAAAGTGGTGATTTTGTCTTTCGTAACGGTCTATTCTTTCGTCATTTATGGTTTTCCCCGTGCGGTGCCGTGAAAATGGGTATTATTCCGAGATTTCGAGGAAAAAGAGCCGGAAAGTTGCAGGGAAAAAGAGTGAAAATCCGATAATGCTTGGTACGGAGAAAGTGTTTTTATATGATAGGGCAAATGAATGTCAGACCGAAATCAAATACATCGGATGATCTGGGCGGCTTTGGGGGTGGGATGCAACCTGTTTCTGCTGATCAGTCTGGTGAGCTTCGACCAGAACGACTGGCCGAATCCGGATGTCGCCGCCGGGGGAGCGCCGCCGGTGGCTAATCTCTGCGGACCCGCCGGCGCTTTTCTGGCGTATTACGGCTTTTATTATCTTGGACCGGCCTGTTACCCCCTCCTAGCCGGATTTACCGTCTGGCTTCTCCTGCGATTTATGGACCGGGCGGTCGATCAGATGGTTTTGCGAGGCATCGGACTGCTTCTGGTCGGAGCGGTGATCTCCGCCGCCGCCTATCTCATTCGGCCCGGGAGCGACTCTTCTTTGACCATCGGTCATGGCGGTGTGTTGGGGATCTCCCTGGGACACTATCTTTTAAACAATACGGCACTGACCGGCGCTTCCCTGATCCTCAGCGCGGGCCTGCTTGTCGGGCTTCTTCTGGCGGCGGATGAAATCGTCCTCCTCCTGCCTGGGCTTCTCGTTCAGGCGGGATCCCATGTCCGGACCGCACGTAAAAACGCCTCCGTCCGCCGCGGGGATGCTGTTATGCCCCTGATGGCGTTGCGAGACCGGTTGATTACCCCAAGGCCCCAGCGCGATGCCGCCGTCATGGCGGTTGCCGAACTCGAACGTTCTGCCGAAAGAACCGAAGATTCTTTGGCAACCGAAGAAAATCAGGGGATGGAGGCAAAATCGCAAGAGCAGGAGGAAGACCCTTCCTCTCCGGAAGATACGGCAGAACCTGAGGATTTGGACGGCTCGCGGGAGGAGCCGTCGCAATCCCATGAACTGCAGGTCCGCAAACCGGATCCACGGCGGCTGGAATCTATCCAGGCGGTGTCCTCCGCTTTGGCGCAAATGCATGGCAAACCGGCAGGGGTATTGCCCTCTCCCTCCGCCGATGCACAGCAGCAGGATTACAGCCAGTACAAGTATCCTCCCCTCAGCCTTCTGGCGGATCCCGAACGGGGATATACATCCCTTCAGGAAAAGGTTGTCCGCGAACGGGCGGAAATCCTCGAACAAACCCTCAAGGAATTCAACGTCGATGCCCAGGTCGTCGAAGCCGAAACCGGCCCGGTTATCACCATGTTCGAGCTGAAACTCTCGCCCGGGATCAAGGTTGCCCAGATTTCCAATCTTGCCAACGATCTGGCCCGTTCTCTGGGAGCACCCTCCGTTCGCGTTGTCGCCCCCATCCCCGGAAAACACACCATCGGCATCGAAGTTCCCAACAACCAGAAGGAAAAAGTCCGTATCAAGGAACTGTTCCAGTTGTCCGGCGACCGTCCCTCCAAAATGCAGATTCCCCTGTTCCTCGGCAAGGACTGTTCCGGCGATCCGCTTCTGTGCGATCTGACCTCCATGCCGCACCTTCTCATCGCCGGCACCACCGGCTCCGGGAAAAGCGTGTGCATCAACAGTATCATTCTCAGCATCATGATGACGCAGCGTCCCGATCTGGTCAAACTCATCCTAGTGGATCCCAAGATGGTCGAAATGAACGCTTTCCGCGACATTCCCCATCTGATGTGCCCTATCGTCACGGAAATGAAAAAAGCCGAGCAGATTCTCGAATGGCTCACAACCAAGATGGATGAGCGTTACGCCATCCTTGCCGAAGCCCGCGTCCGCAATATCGTTGATTACAACCAGCTTGGCGAAGAGGAAATCTACGCCCGATTCGAACCGACCAATGAAGAGGAAAAAGCCAAAATCCCCGTCAAGCTGCCCTATATTGTCGTCGTGATTGATGAGCTGGCCGACCTGATGATGACCTCCGCCAAGGAAGTGGAATCCTACATTATTCGGCTGGCTCAGAAGAGCCGCGCCGTCGGGATCCATATTGTTTTGGCGACCCAGCGGCCCCAGGCCTCCGTCGTTACCGGCCTGATTAAAAGCAATCTCCCCAGCCGCATCAGCTTCCGCGTCGCCGCCCGCATGGACAGCCGAATCGTCCTCGATCAGAATGGAGCCGAGGCCCTGCTCGGGCAGGGCGACATGCTTTTCCTCAAGCCCGGCACCAGCGATCTCATCCGTGCGCAGGGCACCTTCCTCAGCGATGACGAAATCCACAAAGTCGTCGATTACCTCCGCGAGGAATCCGCTCCCAGCTATCACCCCGAGCTGGTCCAGATGAATCAGTTCGATCCCGAAAATATGGAAAAAGACGACCTCTTCGATGAAGCCGTCCGTTTAGTCCTCCAGAGCCGCCGGGGCAGCGTTTCTCTCCTCCAGCGGCGTCTTACCATCGGCTATTCCCGCGCTTCCCGCCTCATCGACCAAATGGCTGTTGCCGGCATCGTGGGCGAATATAAGGGCTCCCAGGCCCGCGAAGTCCTCATTACGATGGAGGAATATGAAAATATCCGCCGCCAGATGGAACTGGACGCCCAGAGCGGCTATGAAGACCTTGACGAAGAGGATTCCGATGCGGACGAAGAGGAATCCAATTCACCAAGACCTGCCCCCGGTTTTGTCAACGACGCTGACGATGAAGAAATATCCGATGAGGACGAGGAAAAAGAATCCGATTAAGGATTGATCGGCCTGCTCCAGGTCTTCGTTTTGTTTCGATTGGAAAGCAGTTTGTTACATACTCTCAGTTTTTCCCTGCCTCGGTGAGCCATTTTACGAATTCTGCCGCGGGCATAGCTCCTTTTACGCTGGCGCCGGCACTTCCATCGGGTTTCACGATGACATACATCGGAATGCTGTCCGCATGGTATTGCTGCGACAGAGCCTGCTGTTTATCCACATCGATCATGACGGGTACAAATGCTTCCGCCGCTTTGATTACCGCCGGATCCGGGTAAATTTCTTTCTTCATCCGGTTGCAGGGTCCGCACCATTCCGCATGAAACGCCAGAAGCATCGGTTTCTGCTCCTGTTTGGATTTGGCTGCCGCCTGGGTGTAGTCGCTCTGCCAGGGAATGCCTGCCTGCTCCTTTCTGCTGCATCCGCCTGTGTAAACCAGACACGCCGCCATGATGATGAACATAAGGCCCAATACTGCCTGAATGACTGGATTTCGATATGCCATGATTTTATACTCCATCGAATGAAACCAATACAAACGTTAATCCTTGAGCTCCCTACGCTGCCTGTAATGCCGTCTTCGCTGTGATTCACTCGCAGCCGCACGGATCGATATAGGTCTATCTCAGCCCTTCGATGTTCCAATGAGTCGCCATCAGGCAGGTTTTTTCGCCTTTGTTTTCCTGCTGGTAATAGATGGTATAAATCGAGCCGTCATCAAGCTGAACCGAAGCCGGATACCCCAGATCGCTGTTCGGCGCCGGATGGAGCAGAAACTGGTCATTGACCAGCCAAGTAGCCCCTTCATCCGTGGACAGGCAGGCGTATTCGCCGAACGGTTCTCGGCGAACGCCGTAGGAAACCAGAATCCATCCGTTTTTCAGGCGAATCAGGTGAGGGGGGTATCCCCAGATGGGAGTGGGATGGGCGGTTGTCCAGGTTTTTCCGCCGTCGGTGCTTTCCGATTGCCGCATGAAACACTGCGTTTTATCCTTGGGCGGATACCGGAACAACGCCAGCAGTTTTCCGCTGGCGCACTCCACGACATGGGGTTCCTGATAGTCATCCTGAAGTTCTCCATCCGGAATTGCGATGGCGGCGATTTGCTCCCAGGTTTTGCCGTCATCGGCGGATTGCCAAACCACGTTTCGATCATGGCGATACTTGCCATCCTCGCCATCTTTCAGGTCTATACCCACAAACAGAAGCCGTCCATCAGCAAGCTGGATGGGGCCGTGGGGTGCGGATACCCCCACACGAATGGGAGGCTGCCACGTTGCGCCATTGTCTTCGGATCGCCGGAGCCACGATCCCAGCCACTGCCGGCGGATTTCCGGCCCGAGTTTGTCGATATGGGAATTCCACTGCGGATTTTTATCCTGTTTTCGAAGGAACGCCAGCGAGGTGAACCAGCTGATGACAAGTGTGCCGTTTTTGGTCTGGATGATACCCGCATCCCGGTCATCGAGGGGATAGTTGTTGATGGTCTGCGGCGCGGACCATGTTTTTCCGCAGTCTGCACTTCGAATCATCTGTGTTTTTCCCCAGGGGCAGACATGAGCATCCCGGTCGCCGGAAAAAACAACAAGGAGTTCGCCGGAAGCGGTTTTGGCAATTGTAGGCCAGCCGATGTATCGGTCCGGCTGCTTGCAAATGACCTGCCGGGATTGAATCTGCGTCTGAAACGGTTGAGCTTGAATCAGACTTCCCCAAAAGGAAACGAGAATCAAAGTCGGAACGACTGAAAAAGCCTGTTTTTGTTTCATGGGATCACCCTGGATTTAAGGTTTGGGAATACAATCAACATTACTAAACCAATGATAGAAGTCAAAGGGGTTATCGAAAACCATTATTTTGTCTGCTTGCTAGGGCCGCATTTGTTGTCGGCTTTTTTGTCGGCACAGGACGGTTTATTGGCAGCGCATTCGAGGATGGACTGGATGGAAACGGCCGCGCCGTCTTTTTCCTTGGAGATCTGGGCGGCGTCCATGAACGCATAAATCTCAATGGTTTCCTGGGGATTGACCGGAGCGATGCCGGTCTCAAAGAAGGTATTGAATTGTTTGCAGAGCGGTTCATAGTTGGTGTCGTCGCCGCAGGGAAGAACCTCGTTTTCGCAGATGGCAAAACCGCCGAAATGGCGCACTTCCTTATCTCCGATCCGCAAACCGCGATAGGTTCCAATTCGCCCGTCTTTCCAGATGCCGATGACCAGGTCGGTATCCGCGGTATGCACTCGGCGGACCGTTTCGCATCCCGGTCCCATGATAGTGAAGAGCGCTTCCACGCCATGGATTCCATACCAGTACAAATCGGTGATATAGGGTTCAATTTTGCAAGGCCCGAATGTCTCGCAGGAAAGGATAGGGCCGGCGGTCGTACTTGCCTTGAGAGCCAGGGTTTGCGGCCCGTACCGCAGCGAGGAACTGCACCACACGGGAACATTGTGTTTCTTGGCGAGGGTGAATATTTCCATGACTTCGGCGGCGGATGCTTGAACTGGGCCAGATGCTGCCGGCCATCCACGCTTTCCAGTAGGAAGCCGTCCACCTTGGTGCAAAGCTCTTCGAGTGTCGGCACGATTTCGACCTGGAACTGTTCCTTGAGCTGATTGGTGAATTTATCGATGCGATTGGCGGAGGAGGGAATGTCGGATCCGCCTTTAAACGCCGCGACAACTTTGCAGCTTCCGCCGTTGGCGGGATTGTTCAGCCATTCTGTGAAACGGATCACGTGCGAGGTATCCAGTCCGATCAGGCCCAGACGGATCGGTTTTTTTTCCTGAGCGGAAACGATGCCGGACAGGGAAAAAACAGCGGCCAGCAACGCCGTCATACAGATTTTTCCAGATTTCTGAAGCGTCATACAGGCTCCTTTCCAATATGTATAATTCCTCGATTCCAAAGATGTTACAAATTCAACATGGCGGAAATTATAAACTTCCCCCCTCTTCTTTGCAAGGAGGATATTTTTTGTAGCCAGGGGGTGCCGGGGGGCCTATAATACGCTTTGGAAACAGTTTCGATTTTCGAATAAAACCTTCACAGGAGCCAGGGTTATGTTACAGGTTGGGATTATTGGATTTGGGTTTATGGGAAGGACTCATTATCGATGCTGGAAGGGGCAGCCGAAAGCTCGTATCGCCGCGATTTGCGAGGCGAATCCCCAAACGGTTCAGGATACCCAAGTAAAGGGGAATATCGACAGCCAGGCCGAAGCTATAGATCTTTCCGATGTTTCGATTTATACCGATGTAACGGAGATGCTCCGCACGGAAAAGCTGGATGCGGTCTCGATTGCCCTTCCGACGTATCTCCATGCGGATGTGACAGAAAAGGTTCTTCAGGCGGGTGTCCATGTGCTCTGTGAAAAGCCGATGGCGCTGAATGTCAAGGACTGCCAACGCATGGTCGCAGCCGCCGGGAAAAGCGGCCGGTATTTAATGGTTGCCCACTGCCTGCGATTCTGGCCTGAATGGGCCTGGCTCAAAGAAATGATCCAAAGCGGGGAATATGGTTCTCTCAAAGCCCTCTCGATGGAGCGGATGGGGTCGGCGCCGGGCTGGAGCGGGGATAGCTGGTTTTGCGACGAGTCCCGGAGTGGAGGGATGGCGTTGGATCTGCACATTCACGACTCCGATTTTGTGCAGTATCTTTTCGGAATGCCCCGGGCGGTCTTCAGCCGGGGAGCCGTTTCCGGCGGCGCTCTGAATTACATCCACACGCAATATCTTTATGATGACGGTCCGGCCGTCACGGCTCTGGGAAGCTGGATGATGATGCCTTCCTATGGATTCCGCATGGCGTATCTGGTCTGTTTTGAAAAAGCGACTGTGGTTTATGACATGACGCAAAAACCGATGCTGAAAGTGTATCCGGCGAAAGGAGAACTGTTCAGCCCGACCGTGGCAGCGGGGGATGGCTACAGCCGTGAAATCGATTATTTCGTTCGCCGAATCGGCGGGGAAAAAGGTCCGGAAGTGATAACCAACGAACAATCCCGCAATTCAGTAATCCTGGTGGATTCTGAGAAGAGGTCGGTGCGTGAGGGGACTATGCAGGAGATTCGTATATGAAAACCTGTGGAACCTGGCCCGTCGGAATATGCAGTTGGTCGCTGCAGAAAGATTTGGACTCCGTCGCCGACGCCATGAAAACTATGGGAGTAACGCACGTTCACCTCGCCCTGCGGCCGGGATTGGAAGGCAATGAAGATGCCTTTGTGGAGAAAGTCAAAGAAAAGGGATGGACCATAAGCTGCACCATGATTGATTTTCCCGCGGAAGATTACACCACGATGGAAACTATCCGCAAAACAGGAGGCGTGGCGCCGGATAATGCCTGGGACACAAACCGCAGACTCTTCGCCGGCGCCGCAAAACTGACCAAACGGCTTGGCGTGCAAAATCTGTCCATGCACGCGGGTTTTATCGATGAACAGGATAAATCCTATGCCCGAAAAATAACGGACCGCATCCGCATGCTCGCCGACCTCGCCGGTGCCAGCGGAATCCGGATGCTGATGGAAACCGGACAGGAAACCGCCGAAGAATTGAAACATTTTATCGAATCCGTCAAACACCCCGCCATCGGCGTCAATTTCGATCCGGCGAATATGATTCTCTATGACAAAGGTGATCCCGTCCAGGCGATTGAAATGCTCGGCCGCTGGGTCCGCCATATCCATATCAAGGACGCCCTCCGCACCGAAAAACCCGGCACGTGGGGTACCGAAGTCCCCTGGGGCGAAGGCCAGATCGATCACGCCGCTTTTCTGGCGGCATTGGAGAAGATCGGTTACAAAGGGTGCCTGGCGATCGAACGCGAGGCGGGGAACGACCGCTTCAGCGACATAAAACTTGCCGTGGAGCGATTAAGCCGATTCAGGGGATGACGCACTCGAGCAGCTCAAAAGCATTGGGCGTTTTAGACCATTCACCCTAACGAAGGAAACGCACATGGATAAAACATTGTATCTGCAATTGAGCGTTTTGATGTTTTTGGAATTTGCGATTTGGGGAGCCTGGTCGCCGGTGCTGGCAGCGCGACTGTTGGGGCCGCTGAAGATGAGCGGCAAACAGACGGGGTGGATTTATGGAACGTTCCCTCTGGCCTGCATCGTTTTCCCCATTGTAGGCGGGCAAATCGCGGACCGATGGGTCAACATGGAATACATCCTGGCGGCGGCGCAACTGATGGGAGCGGTTTTGATTTTCATTGCCGCCCGCGCCAGGAAATTCGGAAGCCTGTTTCTGGTGATGCTGCTGTATTCGGCGTGTTACACGACGACCCTTCCGCTGGTGAACGCCTTGATGTTCGCCCAGTTGGGCAAGGCGTTCGTCAGCAGCGACGAGGTGAACGCCGCCTCGGCGAAGATATTTATCTGGGCCCCGGTTGCATGGGCAGCGGTGGGATGGCTGCTTTCGGGGTGGCGATGGCGGAAGGGAACCGGAGAAGGGAACGACTGCCTGATGCTGGCAGGCATTTTGTCTTTGATCATGGGCGTGTTTTGCCTGTTTCTGCCGCATACCCCGCCGTCCGAAAAGCCAGGAGCGGTTCTGGCTTTCGCACAGGCGTTTTCGATGCTGAAAGAACCTGATTTTCTGGTTTTTATACTTGTTTCGCTGGTGGGGGCGGGAACAATGCAGTTTTATTTTCTGGGGACGGCGCATTATCTTCAGGATATCGGACTGCAGAGCCGGAGTGTTCCGGCGGCAATGGCCGTCGCGCAATGTGTGCAGGCGGCGGCGACCTGGTTTGTGCTGCCGGTGTTTTTGAAAGACGTCGGATTTCATAAAATGTTGACGATCGGCGTGGGATGCTGGATCGTGATGTATTTTATTTTTTCGCTGACGCGACCGATGGGGCTGGTTATCGCCTCGCAGGCAATGCACGGATTCGCTTATGTTCTGTTCATTATCGGGGGGCAGATATACGTAAACACGATAGCGGCGAAGGATATTATCAGTTCCGCCCAGGCGATGGTGTTCATGGCAACAACGGGCGTTGGATTGTTTCTCGGGACGCAATTTACCGGTGTTGTCATGGATCATTTCAGGGAGGGAGAGCGATTTCGCTGGAGACCGATTTTTCTTGTGCCATGTGTGGTGACGATCGTTTGCGCGGCGGCCTTTTTTGTGTTTTTCAAAGGTTAATTTACTGGAGGCAAATACCGAAAAGCCGCGGAACCGACCGGCGGCGGATGCGGGAAGGAGCATTGAGGCGAGTTTGAGTAAGAACGAAAAGGATTGGCGGGATGAATCCGTGGGGGAATCCGGAATTCCGGTGCCAGGCGCCCGTTCCTATCGGCATGAGGCGATGGCAACGGTGTTCCGGATTTTTATCATTAACGAGAATGAAATCTACGGTGCCCAGGCCGCTCAGGCGGCATTTGAAGAAGCGGATCGCCTTGAGGAGCAGATCAGCCGATTTCGTGAAACCAGCGATGTCCGGCGAATCAATCTGAAAGCCGCCTCCGAACCGGTGAAAGTCGGGCTGGATACCTTGGAATGTCTTCAGCATGCCCGCCGACTGTGGGAACTGACCGACGGGGCGTTTGATATTACCGTAGGCCGTCTCATGGGGTGCTGGATCGACAAGCAAAAGCGGCCGCGCACACCTTCCCAGGAAGAATTATACACCGCAATCGAATTGACTGGGATGGCGCACGTCCATCTGAATTCCGATGAATTCACCGTGGAAATGGATAAAGAAAGAGTACAGATTGATCTGGGAGGCATTGGCAAAGGCTTCGCCGTCGATAAAATGGCGCTCATCCTGCAGGAATGGGGCAACGCACGGGCCCTCAACAGCGGCGGGGGCAGCACGGTTCTGCCCGTGGGGATGCCCGCGGGAATGAAAGGCTGCCCCGCGCCCCTTCGTAATCCCCCCCCGCGGTAGGCA
>CAZOTP010000101.1:0-10444 GCA_964582655.1 uncultured Pirellulales bacterium
CGTCGCTGACGCGGGCGGCCTGCTGCATGTTGTGGGTGACGATGACAATGGTATAAGCGGATTTGAGTTGTTCGATGAGGTCTTCGATGCGGGCGGTCGCCAGGGGATCCAGGGCGGAGCAGGGTTCATCCATGAGGAGGATTTTGGGTTTGGTGGCCAGGGCGCGGGCGATGCAGAGCCTCTGCTGCTGCCCGCCGGAGAGCGCCAGGGCGGATTTGGCCAGGTCGTCCTTGACTTCGTTCCAGAGCGCCGCATCGCGGAGGCATGTTTCGACGAGTTCATCGAGGGCGGTCCGCTGGCGGACTCCCTGAAGGCGCGGGCCGTAGGCGACGTTTTCGTAGATGCTTTTGGCAAACGGATTGGGTCTCTGGAAGACCATGCCGACCTGCTGACGGAGGTGGACGAGGTTGATCCGGTTGTCATAGACGTTGTAGTCGTTGACGAGGAGCTTGCCTTCGGTTCGGGTGTCGGGGATCAGGTCATTCATGCGGTTGATGCTGCGGAGGAAGGTGCTTTTTCCGCAGCCGCTGGGGCCGATGATGGCGGTAACGCCGCAGGCGGAGATGTCCATGGTGATATTTTGTACACCGGCTTTTTTCCCGTAGTAGAAGGTGAAATTCTGAGCGCTGACGATTCCACAGCCGGCACAGGCGGGCGAAGGGGGGTGGATTTTTTCCGATCCGACCGGCGCGGGAGCGGAATCGCGGGTTGTCGGACGAACGAAGAGGGAACCGACGGATTCCCGCGAATCATTCTGACTGGTTTTTGAATCCATGGTTCCATCCATTGTATCAATATCCTCGCAGTTTTCGAGACATTCGTATGCGAAGGAGAATCGCGGCGATATTCAACAACAGCACAAGTGCGATGAGGGCCATGATCATGCCGTACTGGTTGTGGGGCACCAGCATGGCCAGACGGTCGCCGACGGCGATGTCGTAACTGCCGTAGGAGAGAGCGCGGGTGGGGTCGAGGATGGATCTGGGCACGGGTCCCAGGGCCACGGCGCCGGCGAAGAGGATCGGAGCGGTTTCTCCGGCGGCGCGGCTGAGGCTCAGGATGACGCCTGTGAGGATGCCGGGCATGGCGGCGGGGAGAATCACGGTGAGGAAGGTTCGAAAGCGTCCCGCTCCAAGAGCCAGGGATGCTTCTTTGTAGGTTTGGGGGACGGCTCGGATGGCTTCCTCGCTGGCGCGGATGATGACGGGAAGGATGAGCAGGGCGAGGGTCAGCGATGCCGAAAGGATGCAGGCTTTGGAGTCCAGTCCGACGCGGGGAAAGAGGTACAGGACGAAAAAGGCCAACCCGAAAAGCCCAAAAACGATGCTGGGCACGCCGGCGAGTGTGTTGATGCAGGTTCGGATGATTTTGACGAGGAGGTTGTCGCCGGCGCATTCGACCAGATAGGCGGCGGAGACAATGCCCAGCGGGACCGCAAAAAGCACCGAGAAGAAGGTCAGCAGCAGGGTGCCGATGATTTCGGGGCCGATGCCTCCGAAGTAATGGCCGGGGGTGCTGTCGTCGAGGAAGTATTGCCAATAGACGGTGAATCTGGGCCTCAGGGCGGCGTCCAGATTTTTTTGAACCAGGGCGAAGAGCGGCTCCAACTCGGTGCCCTGAAACTGAGTCTGGGCACGAGGAACGGTAATTTTGACCAGGGGCTTTCCGGGAGCGGATTCCTGCCAGGTTTCCTCTTACACCTGATGATGCATCGCCGGGCGGGCCATGTCGTGGCGGGTCATTCCGTTGGGGTCCTGGGCCAGGGGGGGCTGGGGATCTTCGGGGCGAGGGCCAAAAAGCAGAAGAATCTGCTGCTGGACTTCCGCCAAAGAGGCCTGGTATTTTTCGCGATGCGACAGATCCACGGAATCGGCGATGGTTCGGTAGGATTCAGCCATCGTGAAGTATTCGGCGATGGGCGTACCCTGGAAGGCGGAATCGGTTTTTGCCTGGAGGAGCTGGTCGAGGAGGGAATGGATTTGCTGTCTGTCGGCGGATCCGTAGGCGGCGATGAGGAGGTCGCGGAGGTCTTTGGACTGACTTCGCAGGAGAGAATACTGCTGTTTGTCAACGTCGCGATACTGAAGCTCGCGGCCGTATTCGCGGTAGATGGATTTCGCCTGATCGATGAGAGATTCGGTATCGATTCCTTTTTTGAAGCGGTCGAGCAGGGCGTACATTTCGTTTCGAGCGTTATGCGCCTCCCGAAGCTCCGCCTGAAGGGCCTGGAGATTGCCCCGGCCGAAGAGATCGAACTGCATGCGTCGAAACTCGACGGTCCCTTGGAAGAAAACAGCCCGGCCGCCGCGAAGGAGCATGGGGGCCAGAACCAACAGGAGCATGAGGACCAGCAGGGCGACGCAGACATACGCCAGCGCTGTGAACCCCCGATCTTTTCCGATTCTCCAGAAGGTTCTCATTTGGATTTTTTCGCTCCCGATCGCACGCGCGAAAGAAAATACTCGCTGATCAGATTTAAAATAAAAGTGAACAGCAGCAGCAGGGCCCCCAGTCCGAAGAGGGCCATGTAATGATTGGAGCCTTTGGGGGTTTCTCCCATATCGCCGGCAATGGTGGCGGTCATGGTTCGGATGGATTGGGACAGGTCCCACCAGGGGGAGGGGATCTGGGAGGCATTGCCGGAGGCCATCCAGACGACCATGGTTTCCCCGATGGCGCGCATCATGCCGAGGATGGCGCCGGCCACGATGCCGCTGTGGGCGGCGGGGATTATCACTTTGACGAGAGTTTCGGCGCGGGTAGCGCCCAGTCCGAAGGAGGCTTCGCGGATTTCCCTTCCGGTGGCGGAGATGGCGTCTTCGGAGACGCTGATAATCGTGGGCAGGGCCATGACGGCGAGGATAAAGGAGGCGTTCAGGGCATTGGTTCCGGTGGGAAAGCCGAGATGATTTTGAAGCCATGGCGCCAGAACCAGAACGGCGAAAAAGCCGTAGGCGACGGACGGAATCGCCGCGAGAATTTCAATGACAGGTTTGCAGATTTCCCGGAGCCGAAAGGGGGCCATATCGCTGAGGAACAGCGCCACGAGAATGCCGATGGGAACAGCGAAAATCAAAGCGCCGATGGTAACATAGAGGGAGCCAAAGATGATCGCCAGGGCGCCGAATTCGGCCGGTTCCGCTTCGGGATACCAGTGGGTGGATCCGAAAAATTTGCTCAATCCGCCCCAGGCGAAGAAGGGGAACGCTTCTTTGAGGATGAAAAAGAAGATTAAGAAAACTGCCAGGACGGAGACGCTGGCGACGATAAACAGAAAGGCCCGTCCCAGGTGCGAAATGATATAGCCCAGAAGGTCTTCCTGGGGCGTCAAAAAGAGCGGTTTGCTGAACGGCACCGCTTGCTGTGATATCTCTGTTGAGCGGGTCTGATTCATATCATTTGTATGTCTATGGTGGGCCGGTGGCGGCTCCCCCGGCCCGTCTCAGAACGGTTTAATAACTGGTTACCGGGACAAAGCCCTTGGCTTCGATGATGTCCTGTCCTTCTTCGGAAAGATACAGGGTGCAGAATTCGTGAACGGGCGAGCCAAGAACCGGATAGCCGGCGGTGAAGAGGAACAGAGGCCGGCTGACCGGATAGGTTCCCTTGGCAATGGTCTTGGCGGTCGGCATTACTCCATCAATTTCCAAAGCCTGGGCATTGCGATCCAGGAATCCCAGCCCGACATAGCCAATGGCGCCCTGGGTGGATTTGACGCGGGCGTGGGCCTGGGGATTGGCATTGACATATTCGACGTTGGAGGCCATTTTTTCTTTTTTCATCACCAGCTCGTGGAAGGTTTCATAGGTTCCGGAGGAGGTGTCGCGACTGATGGGGACAATCGATAGATCTTCTCCGCCGACTTCCTTCCAGTTGGTGATTTTGCCGAGGTAGATGTTTTTGACCTGATCGCGGGTGAGGGCTTTGACCTTGTTGGAAGGGTGAACCACGACACACACGCCGTCCATCGCGATGCAATGGGCAACGGGGAACACGCCGTTGGCAATGGCTTTCTGAAATTCTTCCGGCTTCATGAAGCGGCTCATCATGGCGATGTCGCAGCGTTTGTCCAGCAGAGCGGCGGCGCCATCGCTGCTTCCGGTTTTTTTCACGGTGATGTTCAGGCCGGGGTGGGCTTTCTGGAAGACTTCCGCGAACGCGTCTCCGATGGGGCCGACGGTCGTAGAGCCTTCAATCTGAAGATTCTGCGCCAAAGCGGTGGCGGATATCGCCGCCAGCAGACAGCATGCCAGGGACCAGGTTGTCGTTTTCATCATCATTACTCCTTACAAAGGGTTAAAAAATTATACCGCACATACGGTTAGCGTTTGGTTAGCGTCCGGTTAAAGGACCGTTAATATTTGCGATTCGCAAATACAGCCTGAACCAATTTCTACAGGACGTATTCTGCGGGGGCTCGATTAGTTCCGGATGAAACCCGTGTTAGATTTGCGTGAGAAATCGGATCGCGAAATTTGTGTCGGGAAGGAATGGAAGGCCTTCAAAAGGGAAGATCGAGGCGAATTCACCGGGGCAGGTGGATGGTGAAAATGCTGCCTTTTCCAATCTGGCTGGACACGCTGACATGTCCGTTATGGGCCTGGGCGATATGTTTGACGATGGCAAGGCCCAGCCCGGTGCCTCCCTGCTGGCGGCTTCGTCCTTTGTCCACCCGGTAGAACCGCTCGAAGAGCCGGGGCAGAAGCTCCTGCTCGATGCCGCAGCCCTGATCTTTGACGTGGATGAGCAGTTCGGCATCCTTCGGTTCGGCGGAGACCGAGACGGTGCGATCGGATTCACTGTATTTCACGGCGTTGTCGATGAGATTCAGGACCGCCTGTTCGAGCAGCGAAGCGTTGATGTCGGCTTTCAGATCCTCCGGGCAATTCAGTTCGATGGCGATATTTTTGGCGGAGGCCTTGATCTGGCAGATTTCCGCTGCGCCGAGCAGGGCGGGGCGGATGGGAAGCTGCTGGAGAGTAATCTGCATTTTTTCGGACTGCTGTTCGATTTTGGAAAGGGTCAAAATATCTTCGATGATGGCGTCGAGGCGTTCGGCCTGTCGGAGAATGATTTCCAGGAATCGTTTGGCATCGTCGGGATTCTGAATCGCCCCGTCCAGGAGAGTTTCGGCGAATCCGCGGATTGAGGTGATGGGGGTTTTCAGCTCGTGGGAGACGTTGGCGACAAAATCCTTGCGGATGGTTTCGAGCTTTCGAAGCCGCGTAATGTCGCTGAAGACGATCAGGGCGCCGATTCGCCTGCCTTGTCCGTCGCGAAGCTCGGTTCCCTGGATTTGCAGGATGCGGTCCTCGGGGGCATCGTGGAGGACGATTTCGCCTTCCACGGCGTGCTGGCTTTCGAGGGCGGATTTGACAAACCGCTGAAGTTCGTTATTTCGGATGACCTCGCGGAGATCGCGCCCGATAACCTGATCGGGCCGAACATCCAGCCATTCGGCGGCGGCGGGGTTGATGCTGATGCAGCGGTTGTCGGGCGCGACGGCGACGACGCCTTCGGACATGCTGGCCAAAACGGCTTTTTGCTCATTCCGCTGGGCCAGGATGGTTTGAATCTGAAACTCTAAATTTCGAGCCATGGAATTCATGGAGTCGGCCAGGGAGGTGATTTCCGCCGGGGCGTCCACGGCCACATGCAGGTTCAGGTCTCCCTGAGCGAACCGTTCAGCGCCGCGGCGAATCCGCTCGAGCGGGCGAGTCAGTTTTCGGGAAACCAGGAAACTGATTCCGATGGCCAGAAGGGCAACCCCCAGGCCGCCGGCGGCGGTCTGGAGATACATGCGGTGTATTGCCTGATTGAGGGACGACATGGGTTTGGCGCAGCGGATTGCGCCGAGCATTTGGGAATCCCGCACAATGGGGATCGCCACGTATATCATATCGGTTTTCAGGGTTCGGCTGTAACGGATGGCCTGTCCGACGGGGAGATTCCGCTGAAACGCCTGCTGAAACTCGGGCCGATCCCTGTGGTTGTCCATATCCTGCGGTTTTTCGACGGAGTCCCCGAGGACATCTCCATTTTTTGAGATGACGGTGATGCGGCAGTCCGAGCGAAGCCCCAGCTCTTTGCAGATTGCATCGATCTGGTGTTTCTGGTCGGTCAGGAGAGAATCACGGAGCGTTTTTTCGATCAGGGCGGCGCGGGTTTGCAGTCCGGTAACGGTTTCGGAGAGGTAAAACCCTTTCCAGACGGAGGAGACATGCAATGTAAGAAGCAGCAGAGAAAGCAGAATGATCCAGAGGTAAGAGGGGACCAAATGCCAGAGTAATGACTTGCGGGGCATGGGAGTCCTTTAGGTTTCGACGAATTTATACCCGACGCCCCGGATGGTCTGGATGTAGGGGCCTGCCTGGCCGAGTTTTTTGCGGAGTCCGACGATCTGCACATCCACGGAACGGTCGGTCACGGGGTAGCCTTTGCCGTGAATGGCATCGACAATCTGGTAGCGGGTGAACACCCAACCGGGTCTTCCGGCGAGGTAGTACAGCAGATTGAATTCCGTGCTGGTCAGCTCGACCGCTTTTCCGGCCACCAGAACGCGGTGCCGGCCGGGATCGATTTCGAGGTCGTGGATGCGGATGACCTCGGTTTTCATGTCGGCTTCGCGGCGGGGCCGGCGGAGAATCGCTTTCACGCGGGCCATCAAAACCCGGGGACTGAAGGGCTTGGTGACATAGTCATCGGCGCCCATTTCCAGTCCGGTGACCACGTCGGCCTCTTCGCCTTTTGCCGTAAGCATGATAATGGGAATATGGCCGGTCTTAGAGTCGTTTTTGATTCCGCGGCAGATTTCCAGTCCGTCCAGTCCGGGGAGCATCAGGTCCAGGAGAATTAAATCCGGACTTATGCGCCTGGCTTTTTCAAGGCCTTCCTCGCCGTTCGAGGCTTTCTCCACCTGATAGCCGTTTTTGGTCAGGTTGTAGCGAAGCAGCTCCTGGACGTCTTTTTCATCTTCCACGATAAGAATTTTTTCACTGGCCATGGTTTACCACCTGTCAACCGGTTTGTTCGGGTCGTTCCGGAAGCTCCGCAGGACGTCGTAACGGAGCATTCTAACGGCGGTGTCCGTAAAAATCCATCCTGCGGTTCCGGAATCGCCTGCAAGCCAGTTTACCATTCCATGTTAGCGTTCGGTTAGCCTCCGGCGAGATTTTGATTATTCCTGGCGTTCCGTTCTCCTGGAAACGAGCGATTGGAGGGGTTTCTAACCGTTGCAAAACAATTCCAACGACGTTTTATTCGATTTCGATGGGGGAGAAGAGCCGCTTGGTGGTTCTTCCCAGACGAATTGCCAGCGCACGGGCGGCAACTTCCATGATCTTCAGGGCAAGAGACGGATTTTTGGATCGCATGAGATGAAAGCCTAGTTTGTTGATTTGAATCAGCCGGCTGGGAATCACCGCGGCGATGGTGGCCGAGTGCGGCTGATCGAGAATCAGGGTGGTTTCGCCGAAGATCTGGCCCGGCGAAACCGCGGCAAGCTGCCGTTCCGGACGGGGCTTCCTGCCTTTATAGATGTTGAGCAGCCCGGACTCGACAATGAACAGGCCCTGCAAATCCACATCGTCGGTGTTTTCCTGGTAGAGGATTTCCCCTTTCTCGAGTTCCCGCAGGGTAGTAATCTGCAGAAGCTGCCGGCAGTCCTCCTGGGAGAAATCCGCGAAATGGGGGAATTCGGACAGGAAATTGAGAAGCGATTCGCCTCCCCGCTCCACGTAGGTGCGAATCTGCCGGAGCTGATCGGCCGAGAGGTTTTCGAATCCGACGCCGCAATAGTCCACATCGTGAATGGAATCGTGCCGTACCCAGACAATCCGTCCGGCAAGCTCCATTTTGGGTGTGTTTTTTCCCAGTTGGATCCGCAGGCGGACGGATTGTCCTTTCTGGGCCGGATCCTTGATCCGCACGCTTGCGCCGGTTTCGCTGAGATTGACCGGCCAGGCGCGGCGAAAGCCCTGCGCCTCGGAAAGACAGATTAACACGCCGAATTCCGTGAGGATACGCGGGACCAGATCGCCTCGACCCATGAGATGTTCTCCGATTAATCGCTGTCCAGGAACCGGTAAAGAGTGGCACGGCTGACGCCCAGGGATTTTGCGGCGGCGACCTTGTTGCCTCCGCAGGCTTCCATCGCCTGGCGCACCTGCAGGGAATTGAGTTTGCCTTTTCGACGATATTTGACGCCGGACGGCGGAGATGCCGCCGCGAGGATCTCCGGCGGAAAATGTTCGGTTTCGAGAAGATTGCCTTTGCATTTTACGAACGCATACTGAATCGCGTTTTGCAGCTCGCGGATGTTGCCGGGCCAGCGGTAGTCCATCAGGCAATGTATCGCTTCCGGAGTGATCGCGCGGAGATCGCGGCCCAGGTCCTCGCTGAACCGCTGGATAAAATGGTTGACCAGCAGGGGAATGTCGGTTCGTCGTTCCCGCAGAGGCGGCAGAAACAGCGGGACCACGCACAGCCGGTAATACAGATCTTCGCGGAACTGCCCTTTTCGCACCATCGCGCGCAGGTCGCGGTTGGTGGCGCTGAGCACACGGACATCCACGTGAATCGGTTTTTCCCCTCCGACGCGCTCAAACGTGCCTTCCTGCAGAACGCGGAGCAGTTTCACCTGCATGCCGGGGCTTAATTCCCCGATTTCATCCAGAAAAATGGTCCCTTCGTGGGCCAGCTCGAACCGCCCCTTTTTGTCGCGCACCGCGCCGGTGAATGCGCCTCGCACATGGCCGAACAGTTCGCTTTCCAGAATTCCCTCCGGCAGCGCCCCGCAGTTGACCATGACGAACGGTTTTCCCGCCCGGCGGCTCTCGCCATGAATCGCGCCGGCGACCAGTTCCTTGCCCGTTCCGCTTTCCCCCTGAATGACCACGGAAAAATCGCTGCCGGCAAGATCGGTGATCAGTTCATACACCGCCTGCATTTTTTCATCTTTTCCGATAATGCCGTGAAAACTCTGTACACTCCTGAGTTTTCGCCGGAGCTGGTTGACTTCGGTTACATCGTGAATGCTAGCCAGCACGCCCTGCATCTTGCCGTCACCGTTGCGGATTCCCACCGCGGTCATCTCGACTTTCCGCTGTTCGCCGTCCTTGGTGCTGATGGTCGCGGGGTAGGAGATATGCTCAAACGCCGGTTTTTCCAGGTCGCAGAAACTGCACTGGCTGCCGCACAGCCGCCCCAGCGCATCGTGGCAGTCCCTTCCGATTACCTCTCTGCGGGAAAAGCCGGTGATCTGTTCGGCCTTGCGATTGAAGAACGTGATGATTCGATTGAGATTGTGGGCGATAATGCCCGTGGGAAAATGGTCCAGCACCTGTTCGCTGTTTCGCTTGGCCGCCAGGAAGGATGCCAGGTATCCCCCGGTGAAAAAATCCTCCACCCGCTGGCGGATTTCATCGCGGATATGCCTTGCCGTTTCCAGAGTCACTGGCTCGGCGGAGGGATTGAGAGATGACAGATCCCAGTGAACCACCGCCGGTGCCCCCGGAATCACGGAACATTCCACCGGGGCCTGTCGCGAAAGCGAGATAATCAGGTCCACCGCCGTCATTTCCACCTGATGAAGGGTGCGGATTCGCTGGTTTTCAATCTCGATACCCGCTTCCGCCATCGCCTGAACGATGGTTTTGTCGTGGGGCATCGCCTCCACGCCCGCGCTGAGAATCTCGGTGTTTCCAGAGGTATGCTGTCGGGCAAAGCCTTCGGCTATCTGACAACGGAAATTCGCCCGCACATCGGTAAATACGATTCTAGCCATACCCGGCATTCCGCTCTAAAAATATAACTTACACAATCACAATAAGTTATGATTATATCTATCGTATAAGAATAGAAACTATCGTATCACTTTTCATGTGTTTCGTCAAGTGAGACAGTTTCATTTCTTGTGAAACATTTTTTTTGGGGAGGGAATCCCTGTAAAATCGAAAACCGTCTGAATGGCATACGATCTTGGTGTCAATTTGTATGTATAATGGTTCCCGCGGAAAATAATCCGAGGTTCCCCCTCCAATCAAGGGCATTTCACCGCATCAAGTGTTTCGTTTTAGCCATGATTTCTTGTGACAGTTTTCCTTGTCGAGGATGTTGTCGGCGTGTTCCTGCCGGCGCTGTTCCTCCATCGGACTGGCGAACATCTTCTCAATCATCAATTTTCAGTACGACTACCGAGGCGACTGGATCGGGGGCTTCGGCGGGGACATTCACGATGATTTGCGATTGGCCGGATTCCACCTTGAGGGACTGTTTTTTGGGATCGGCGAGGAGGTAAGCTTTTTCGATTTCGTATTTCATGGGAGGGAGGATGAGTTTGCCATCGGCGGGCCAGTCGAAGACATGCAGATAGACCTTGTCTTCCTTGACCGTGCATCGTCCCCACGGAAGGCTGTCGAAAATACTTGCCCGGGTGCCATAGATG
>CAZOTP010000102.1:0-10427 GCA_964582655.1 uncultured Pirellulales bacterium
GCAGCGCGGTGAAATCGATGCCGTAGCACTGGATCATCCAGATGAGCTCGCGGGGGGGCAGGACGGCGTCGGTGTAGGCGGTCCCGTCGGGGGCGCGGTGTTCGGGTCGGCGGGCCTCGTATTTTTTGGCGACGCAGGGCATGACGGCGACGACATAGATGTCTTTCGGATCGCGTTGGATTTTTTGGGCGTAATAGGTTTTCAGCAGGGCGCTGGTCATGGACATGGGCGAGCGGCAGGTGGAGGCGTTGGGGATGAGCCGGGGATAGAATTTCTCCAGAAAATTAATCCAGCCGGGCGAGCAGGAGGTAATCATGGGGAAGGGCCCGCCTCTCTGGAGTCGCTGGAGAAATTCGTTGGATTCCTCGATGATGGTCAGGTCCGCGCCGAAGTCAGTATCGAAGACGGCATCGAATCCCAGTCGGCGGAGTGCGGCGACCATTTTGCTGGTGCTGGGGGTTCCCGGGGGCAGTCCGAATCCTTCGCCGATGGCGGCTCGGATGGAGGGTGCGGTTTGGACCACGACGTGTTTGGCGGGATCGGCCAGGGCGTTCCAGACATCGTTGGTGGAGCGTTTTTCGAGAAAGGCGGCGGTGGGGCAGACGTTGATGCACTGGCCGCACTGAATGCAGACGGAGTCATCCATATTGGCCTGATGGCCGGGGGAAACGACGGTTCGAAAGCCGCGTCCCTGCTGACCGAGGTTGTGAACGCCCTGCACCTCGGCGCAGACGCGGTGGCATCGTCCGCAGAGGATGCATTTGTTGGGATTTCGAATGACGGCGACGCTGGACTCATCGACGGGGAAGAGCTTTCGTTCCCCTTCAAAGTGGCGGACCCGGACGCCGCAGGCGTAGGCGAGTTTCTGGAGTTCGCATCGTCCGTCCCGTTCGCAGGTCTGGCAGTCCCTATCGTGATTGTCCAGAAGGAGTTCGACGATATCCCTCCGGGCCTGTCGAATCTCGGGCGAATTGGTTTCGACTTCCATTCCGGGCCAGACCTTCACGGAGCAGCTGGTCATGTAATGTCCCATGTCTTTGACGTTGACAATGCAGACGCGGCAGGCGCCTTCCAGGTGGAGGTCGGGATGGTAACAGAGTCGGGGGATATAGATTCCGAACCGCTCGGCGGCCTCCATGATGGTGAGTCCCTCGGGGACGGTGACTTCAATGCCATCGAGTTTAAACGCAACAGTCGCAGGGGTAGTCATAATGGGCACCTTGTTATTGTCGATCCACGGCGTCGAACCGGCAGACCTGGAAACAGCGGCCGCATTTAATGCAGCGGCCCTGATCGATGACGTGCAGTTTTTTCGGCTGTCCGGCGATGCACTGCACGGGGCAGTTTCGGGCGCAGGCGGTGCATCCGACGCATTTGTCCTCCAGAATCCAATAGCGAATCATCGCCGTGCATTTGTGGGACGGGCAGCGGTGATGCAGCACGTGCGCATCGTATTCATCGCGGAAGTACTGGAGGGTGGAGAGGACCGGATTGGCGGCGGCGCGGCCCAGGCCGCACAGGGAGGCGCGTTTCATGAGGAGGCCGAGCCTCTGGAGTTTTTCGATGTCTTCGGGCACACCCTTTCCGGCGGTGATGCGTTCGAGGATTTCGAGCATCCGCTTGGATCCTTCGCGGCAGGGTGGGCATTTTCCGCAGGATTCATCCTGGGAGAAGGTGATGAAGTACTGGGCGATATCGACCATGCAGTCGTCTTCATCCATGACGATCATGCCGCCGGATCCCATGATGGATCCGACGCTCATGAGGCTGTCGAAATCGACGATGGTGTCGAGGAACTGGGCGGGGATGCATCCTCCAGCGGGTCCGCCGGTCTGGATGGCCTTGAGTTTTTTTCCGCCGGGGATCCCGCCTCCGATCTGGAAGACGATTTCGCGGAGGGTGGTTCCCATGGGGACTTCGACCAGTCCGGTGTGGCAGACTTTTCCGGCGAGGGCGAAGACCTTGGTTCCGCCGCTTTTTTCGGTTCCGATGCGGCTGAACCACGCCGGCCCGTAATCCAGAATGACCGGGATATTGGCGAAGGTTTCCACGTTGTTGATGACGGTGGGTTTTCCCCAGAGGCCCCGCTGGGTGGGATAGGGGGGTCGGATGCGGGGCTGTCCTCGCTGCCCTTCGATGGAATGGATGAGGGCGGTTTCTTCGCCGCAGACAAAGGCTCCAGCTCCCAGTCGTATTTCCACATCGAAGGAGAAGTCGGAGCCGAGGATGCTGGTTCCCAGCAGGCCATGCTGACGGGCGAGCAGAATGGCGTTCTGGACCCGCTGGATGGCCATGGGGTATTCGGCGCGGATGTAGAAAAACCCGCGGCTGGCGCCGATGGCCAGGGCGCCGATCATCATGCCTTCCAGGACGGAGAAGGGATCGCCTTCGAGCATGGAGCGGTCCATGAACGCGCCGGGATCGCCTTCATCGGCGTTGCAGATGATGTATTTGAGGGGATCTTTTTCGGCGGCGGCCATCGCCCATTTGGTGCCGGTGAGGTATCCTCCGCCTCCGCGGCCGCGGAGTTTGGAATCGTGGATTTGCCGGATGATTTCCTGGGGGTCCTGCTTGTCCAGGGCGTCGGCGAAGACTTTGAATCCGCCGAAGTGGATGTATTCGTGGATGCTTTCGGGATCGATGATTCCGCTGTTCCGCAGGGCGATGCGGGATTGGCGGTTGAAAAAGGCGTTGTCGCCGAAGAGTTCGAAAAAGCGCTGGCCGAGGGGTTCATCGCTGACGCGGAGCCGTTCGACGGGCTTTCCCTGGCCGATGTGAATCCGGATGATTTCGTCCAGATCCTCTTCGGTCCGGACGCGATAGATGATTTTATCGGGCCGCACGAGGATATGGGTGACCAGTCCCATGTGTTCGGCTCTGCAGAGGCCGAAGCAATTGGCGCGAATGACGGTATAGGAGCCGGGCGGGAGGCCGGCGGCGGCGAGTTTCTGTTCGAACCGGCTCTGGAAGCGGGCCTGCTCCATGTCGCAGCCGCAACGGACGCCGCCGCAGAAGAGAAAATCGTATTGCGTTTGCGGGGTCTGCGCTGCGCGATCGAGCAGGAACTCGGCGGCAGGCTGTCCGGCGAGGACGTGACGGGCGAAGATTTGATGCACCGCTTCGCGGCTGACGCGTTCGTACTTGACGGGCACGCGGCCGGGGAACATGACGCGGACAATCGGTTCGCAACTGCATCGACCGGTGCATCCGGTGCGTGCCAGACGGATATCGCTTCTTCCGGAGGAGACGATGTGTTTTCGAAATTCCTCGAGGATGTCATTGGCGCCGGCGGCGTTTTCACAGGTGGCCGAGCCGATTTGAATGGTGATTTTATCCGGGGGGTTGTTTTGCCGGAATTGGGATTCGCAGGATTCGACCATTTTCTGATAGGTTTGCCTCGCCGTGCCGGTCATGGGAATTTCTCGCGATAAGGGTATGGAATCCGGAGGATGGAATCTATTTTCTATACCGTATCCTGTCTTGCTCTGAACACGCAGGGAAAGCCGCCCGCAATACGACGAGCGTTATTCGAGGGTATTATAGGAAGGCGGGGTTGAAAAGGAAAGCGGCAGGACCAAAATTCTGAAAAATGCAGTTGCTTTTTCGAAACGAATCACCGATAATACAGATATGGATAAGACAAAGCCCCATGAATGCTATACATCGGCGGGTCGTTTCCGCCGAGGTAGGGAAAGCGGAGGGGCTTTGTCTTTATCCATCCTTCCTGCGATTCTGCTGCTAGCCCCCTGGGGCTAAACTCGCGAATTTTCTATTCCCCCAGACCGTCCGTTTTTCTCTTTTTTGTGAAAAAAATTTTGATATAATGCGCATCCTTTTTTCCTAAGTTCTTTTTTATCAAAGAGCTAGGGAAGAATAGCGAGGAATGATATGGCTGAAGACAGAAGCATACCGAAATATAAAAGCCCGGCGGCAATCGCAATATCCGATCGCCGGTGGCCCGACCGAGTGATTGAAAAGAGTCCCCAGTGGTGTTCCGTGGATTTGCGGGACGGGAACCAGGCGCTGCCGAATCCGCTGGGGCCGGATGAAAAGCTGGAATATTTCCAACTGCTTTGCAAGATTGGATTTAAGCATATCGAGGTGGCGTTTCCTTCGGCCAGCCAGGACGATTTTGATTTTACCCGGCTGCTGATCGAGCAGGGGCATATCCCGGATGATGTGTTTATCATGGTGCTGACGCAGTGCCGGGAGAAGCTGATTTCGCGGACGATGGAGTCGTTTGCGGGCATTCCGCGGGGCATCGTCCATTCGTACTTCGCCTCGAGCGATCTTCATTTGCAGCAGGTGTTCCGAATGGATCGGAAGACCTGGCTGAAGATGATGGCGGATTCAATCACCCAGATACGCCAGTTGGCCTCCGGGATGGGGAAGTCGGATATCCGGCTGGAATTTTCGCTGGAGGAGTTTACGGATACGGATCTGGGCTTCGCGCTGGAAGGGTGCGAGGTGGTGTTCGAAGCGTGGGGGCAGGCGACGCGGGAGAAGCCGCTGATTTTCAATCTGCCGGCGACGGTGGAGCGAAGGCCCCCGAATCAGTATGCGGATATGATCGAGTGGTTCTGCCGGCATTTTTCGCAGCGGGACAAAATTGTGGTGTCGGTGCATTCGCATAACGATCAGGGGATGGCGGTGGCATCGACGGAGCTGGCGTTTCTGGCGGGCGCGGACCGTGTGGAAGGCACGCTGTTCGGGCATGGGGAGCGGACGGGGAATGTGGATCTGGTGACGGTGGCGAACAATCTTCGCAGCCGGGGAATCGAAACGGGGCTGGATTTTTCCGACCTGCCCCGGATCGCCGAAACGGTGGAGCGACTGACCGGCATGCCGATCAATTCCCGGCAGCCGTACAGCGGCGACCTGGTGTTCACCGCGTTTTCCGGCTCGCATCAGGACGCCATTAATAAGGGGATGCATCAGTTGAAGGAATCGACGCAGAAATTCGGCGTGGGGTGGAAGGTGCCGTATCTGCATATCGATCCGGCGGACATCGGGCGGAAGTACGAAAGCCTGATCCGGCTGAATTCCCAGTCCGGCAAAGGGGGAATCGCATATGTGCTGGAACGGGATCACGGATTGAAGATTCCCCGCGCGATGCAGCCGGAGGTCGGGCGGGTGATGCAGCGGTATTTTGACCGGGTCGGCCGCGAGGTGTCCAGCGAAGAGTTGTATCAGGAATTCGAGCGGGCGTTCATCGCGCCGGAAGGCCCGTATGAGCTGGCGGGGTTCTGGCCCCGGCCGGACGAGACGGATCCTTCGCAGGTGCACGGCGAAATTCATCTGAAGGTGAATGGCGCATTGAAAAGCGTTACGGCGGACGGGAACGGCCCGATCTCGGCGTTTGTGAACGGGATGCGCAAGATCAACGACACGGTGCGTTATACGATTGATGATTACGAGGAAGAATCGATCGGCAAGGGGGCGGACGCCAAGGCGGTCGCGTATGTGCCGCTGAAGCTGGAAGGCAACGGCGTGCTGTTCGGGGTCGGAATCGACACCAACATCGTGCAGGCGGCGGTGCGTGCGATTGTTGCGGCGCTGAACCGCGTGATGACGAAAAACCATTGAAAACGAGGCTCTCAGACGGAACAAGGATTACAGCCATGGGAATGACGATCACGGAAAAGATATTGGCCGCTCACAGCGGACATCATGAGGTCAAGGCGGGGATACTGATTAACGCGAAGCTGGATGTGGTGATGTGCCACGAGGTGACGACGCCTCCGTCCATCTCGATGCTGCAGGCGAAGGGGCTGGGCAAGCCGTTTGATGCGGAAAAAATCGTGGTGACGCCGGATCATTTTCAGCCGGCGAAGGATATCAAGAGCGCGCAGCTTCTCAAGCGGCTGGACCGGTGGTGCCGGGAAAACAAAATCAAAAACTATTATCCGGTCGGCAAGGCGGGCGTGTGTCATGCGCTGCTGCCGGAGCAGGGACATATCCGTCCCGGGGAAGTGATCGTGGGCGGCGACAGCCACACGTGTACCTACGGGGCGTTCGGGGCGTTCAGCACCGGCGTGGGGTCCACGGACCTGGCGGCGTCCATCGCGACGGGGGAACTTTGGTTTCGGGTGCCGGAGTCGATGCGGTTTGCGCTGCAGGGCAAGCCGGGCAAAGGCGTTTACAGCAAGGATGTGATTCTGGAGGTGATCCGGCGGATCGGCACCGACGGGGCCCGGTATATGGCGATGGAATTTGTCGGCCCGGCGCTGAAGGAGATGTCGATGGAGGCCCGCATGACCATCACCAACATGGCGATTGAGGCGGGCGGCAAGAACGGCATCATGGCGGTGGATGAGGTTACCCGCGCGTATCTGAAGGACCACCTGAAGCAGAAGAAAGATTATACGGTGTATGAGTCGGACGCGGATGCCTCGTATGTGCAAACGATGGACATTGACTGCTCCTCGCTGGAGCCGATGGTGGCGTTTCCGCATCTGCCCAGCAACGGCAAACCGATCGGCGAAGCGGCGGGGCTGGCGATGGACCAAGCGTATATCGGAAGCTGCACGAATGGACGCATGGAAGATTTGCGAATCGCGGCGAATATTTTGAAAGGTAAAAAGGTTGCGATCCGCACGCTGATTGTGCCGGCGACGCCGGAAATCTGGAAGCAGGCGATGGATGAGAAGCTGTTCGACGTGTTCTACGCCGCCGGCTGCGTGATTTCCGCGCCGACGTGCGGGGCATGCCTGGGCGGGTTCATGGGGATCCTCGCCGAGCAGGAGCGGTGCGTGAGCACGACGAACCGGAATTTTGTGGGCCGGATGGGGCATCCGCAGAGCGAAGTGTATCTGGCGAGCCCCGCGACGGCGGCGGCCAGCGCGATCGAGGGCAAACTGACCGACCCCAGGAAATACTTATAAAATTAAAAAGTAAAAAATCAAAAATGCAAAATGACAAGGAAAAATATGGGTAAAGCACACGTGTATCAGCGGGATCACATCAATACGGATGAGATCATCCCGGCGCGGTTTTTGAATACGGATAATGAGACGGAGCTGGCGGAGCACTGCATGGAGGACCTGGACGGGGAGTTTGTGCGCAAGGTGCAGCCGGGGGATTTTATTGTTGCCGGAGATGACTTTGGCTGCGGATCGAGCCGGGAGCACGCGGTGTGGGCGATTCGCGGGGCGAAGGTGGCGGCGGTGCTGGCCGGATCGTTTGCGCGGATTTTTTACCGCAACGCCATCAATTGCGGATTTCTGGTGGTGGAACTGCCGGGGATTGCAAGCAAGGTGAGCTCCGGCGATGAATTGCAGATCGACGCCCGGAAGGGGATTGTGAAGAACCTGACGAAAAAGCAGGAATACATTTTTACGCCTCTGCCGGAGTTTGCTTTGGAGATTATCGAGGCGGGAGGCCTGCTGGAACACATCAACCGTAAAAAAGCATAAACCACGGATTTCTCCGTGGATCAACTAATTTTTTGAAAGGAATTCAGACGTGTACTAGATTGCCGTGATGGCGGGAGACGGGACGGGGCCGGAAGTAACCGCCGAATCGGTGAAGGTGCTGGAGGCGGCGGCCGCCAAGTTCGGATTCAAGATGGAATTGACGAATTTCGATTTCGGCGGCGAGCGCTACAAGCGGACCGGGGAAACCCTTCCGGACAGCGCGGTGGAAGAGCTTCGGAAGTTCGATGCGATCCTGCTGGGTGCGATCGGCCATCCGGATGTGGCGCCGGGGATTCTGGAAAAGGGGATTCTTCTGAAGGCCCGCTTTGCGCTGGACCAGTATATCAATCTGCGGCCGGTGCGTCTGTATCCGGGCGTGGAAACGCCTCTGAAAGGCAAGGGGCCGGATGAGATCGACTACGTGGTGGTGCGGGAGAACACCGGCGACGCTTATACCGGAACCGGCGGGTTCACGATGAAAGGCACGCCCCACGAGACGGCGGTTCAGTCGGCGATTTATACCCGTTTCCAAGTGGATCGGTGCCTGAAGTACGCGTATGAATACGCCCGCAAGCACGGCAAGAAGGCCCGCGGCAAAGGCAAGGAGAATACGCTGGCGCTGGTGGGGAAAACCAATGTGCTGACGTTTATTTACGACCTGTGGGAGCGGGCGTTCCATGAAATGGGCAAAAAGGATTATCCTGATATCCGGCGGGATTACTATCACGTGGACGCGACGTGCATGTGGATGGTGAAGAGTCCCGAATGGTTCGACGTGCTGGTGACGGGCAACATGTTCGGAGACATCATCACGGACCTGGGCGCGATCACGCAGGGCGGAATGGGGCTGGCGGCCGGGGGGAACATCAATCCCGAAGGCGTCAGCATGTTCGAGCCGATCGGCGGGTCGGCCCCGAAATACACAGGGATGGGCGTGATCAATCCGCTGGCGGCGGTCTGCGCCGGAGCGATGCTGCTGGAAAACGTGGGGGAAGAGAAGGCGGCACGTGCGATTGAAGAGGCGGTGAAATATGTGACGGCGAACAAGATGAAGAGCATGGCCGCCGGGAAGATGGGCTTCAGCACCAGCCAGGTGGGCGATCTGGTCGCTCAGTACGTGGCGGACCATTAAAAAACCATTTTCCCCTAATACTCTTTTTGGTATAATGCAGGCATACGTGGAATGGACGTATGCCTGTTTTTTTTGGAACGAGCACGGACATGCCGGCCAATCTGACGCCGCAATACAAGAAGGCCGAAGAGCTGTATCGTCAGGCGACGACGGCGGAGGAGAAGCTCGCCGCGCTGGAGCTGATGATGCAGACGATCCCCAAGCACAAGGGGACGGAGCACATTCGCGCGGAGCTGAAGCGGAAGATGTCGCAGCTCCGGGAAGCCCCGGTCAGCAAAGGGGCGGGGCGGCACGCGGATCTTTTTCATATTCCCAAAGGGGCCGCGGCCGGTCAGGTTGTTTTGCTGGGGACGCCCAACAGCGGGAAAAGCTCTCTGGTGGGCGCGATGACCCAGGCGGCGGTTCACATCGCGGAATTTCCCTTCAGCACGCACGCGCCGGTGCCGGGCATCATGCATCACGAGGATGTCCCGATTGAACTGGTCGATATGCCGCCAATCACCGCCGAGCATGTGGAGCCGGGGCAGGTGGGGGCGTACCGGCACAGCGATCTGATTCTGGTGACGGTCGATCTGTCGGCGGATTCCGAAGGGGAGATGGAAACGTGCGTGCGGTTTTTACAGGATCGGATGCTGCTGGCCGCGGACGGGGAGGATCCTCAGGAGGATATGATTCGCAGGCAGATGGTTCGGCCCTGCTTTTGCGTGTGCACCAAGGCGGATCTGGCCAAGCCGGGGGATTTTGAGGTTTTCGCGGAGCTGTTCGGGAAGCACATGCCGATGATGGCGGTATCCGTGAAGGATTCCGAGAGCCTCAAGCGGATGGGTCGCCGGATTTTCGAGGAGCTTCGGGTGGTGCGGATTTATTCGAAGCTGCCCGGCAAGGAGCCGGATAAACATGAGCCGTTTACGCTGCCGGCCGGCTCGACCGTTCATGATCTGGCGTATCGCATTCACCGCGAACTGGCGGACAAGCTGCGGTTTGCGCGGATCTGGGGCGAGGGGAAATACGCCGGACAGCAGGTGCCCCGCGATTACATTTTGCAGGATAAGGATATTCTCGAACTGCATTTTCAATAATGGTTTTTTCAACGGAGATTTTCATGACCCGACACAGTCCCTTCCATGACATTCACGTTCGCCATCAGGCGGTGATGAAAGCGTCGGACGGCTGGCTGGTCGCCGACCACTACGGCGACGCGGAGGCGGAGTACCGGCAGGCCAAAACGAAACTGGCGGTGTTCGACACCAGCCACTATTTTCGATTCCGGATTGCCGGCGCGGAGGCCGCGGAATTGCTGCACGCCATGGACGGCAATCAGGATCATCGGCTGGCGCAGGGGAATATGAGAGCCGTTCCGCTGCTGGACAAGGGGGGAATGAAGATCGAGCCGGTGCTGGTGCAGCATCAGGATCACGGGTTTGTGCTGATCGGGCCGCCTGTGCTTGGCGAGCCGACGCGGCAAAGCCTCGAGCATCACCAGAAAAGCCATTCCGTGAAAATCACCGATGAGACCGATTCCACGGCGATGGTCTGGCTGGCGGGGCCTTCGGCATGGCCGATGATCCGGGAGAAAATGCCCTTCGACCTGGGCGATCTGCAGCTTGGCGAGGTGTTTTCCGAGACGTACTTTTTCATGCGATTCGTGATCGGGCGGGGAAGGGCCGGAGGGGTGGATTGCGTATCGCTGACCCTGCCGGCGAAGGCGGCGGCGATGGCGTGGGGACTGCTGGAGAAATACGGGCAAAGCTACGGGGCCCGGCTTGCCGGTCAATGCGCCTGGCAGCGGCTCCAGGGGGAACCGGGATGATTGGAGAGCGGAACGGGGCGGCCGGGGTGGGGGCGGTTGAAGTAATCGCAACTGATGCCCGTTATTCGCG
>CAZOTP010000103.1:0-10332 GCA_964582655.1 uncultured Pirellulales bacterium
CGCCGACGGGGCCTGCGCCAGGGCCGCCTCCGCCATGGGGGGTAGCGAAGGTCTTGTGAAGATTGAGGTGGACGATATCGAAGCCGATATCCCCGGGGCGGACTTTCCCGACGATGGCATTGAGGTTGGCGCCGTCGTAATACATCAGGCCATCGACGCTGTGGATAAGATCGCCGATTTGCCGGATATTGGGGTCGAACAGACCCAGCGTGTTGGGGCAGGTTATCATCAGGCCGGCGACCTGGTCGTTGAGCATGGATCTCAGGGCATCAATGTCCATCCAGCCATGCGAATCGCTGGGGACAGAGAGGACTTCATACCCGGCGATGGCGGCACTGGCGGGGTTGGTTCCGTGTGCGCTGTCGGGGATGAGGAGTGTGGTTTTATTGTTGCCGCGGTGATGGTGATAGGCGGCCATCATCATCACGCCGGTAAGCTCCCCGTGCGCTCCGGCGAGGGGCTGCATGGTGAAGGCGTTCATCCCGGTAATTTCGCGAAGAAGCATGTCAAGCTCGTAGAGAACTTCGAGAGCGCCCTGGGTCAGAAGCCCTCCCTGTCGAAGCTGGGGGAGAAGCGGATGCAGGTTCGCAAAGCCGGAAAGGGAAGCGACAACCTCCGCCGCTTTGGGATTGTATTTCATGGTGCAGGAGCCGAGGGGGTAGAAATTGGTATCCACCCCAAAATTGCGGCGGGAGAGTTCGGTGAAATGACGAACCACATCCAGTTCGCTCAGTTCGGGCAAAGGGGCATCATTATGACGAAGCAGGCTTTCCTTGAGATGAATCGAGGTAGGCACATCGCTCTGGGGAGGGCGCACCCCCCGGCGGCCGGGCCGGCTTTTTTCAAAGATCAGTTTCATAGGATTATTTCTCCAGCAAATCGGTTTGGCGAACCGATTTTGATTTCGGATTGATTCGCAGGGTTTTGATTTCGAAGCCGCGGAGGGCGATTTTCGTTTTGATTCCGATCATGGGCAAATGCAGGACAGCCTCTCGTTTTTTGCCCGTAGGTTCAAACAGACGGACAATCAGGTCCCTGCCATTCTGCGCCTTTTTCATGGCGGTGATTTGAACCACAGCATCGCGGAGAACCACAGCAGGCTTGGGGAGCTTTCCTTCGCCGCAGGGGAAAAAACTCAGGGCAAAGGGTTTTTCGTTGTGGACGAGGGCTTCCCGGTCAATGGACTGCATCCGTGCGGCGATTTTTCCGGCATTCAGCCAGAGGCGGAACGTGCGCTGCCCCTGATCGACGCGGGGGACATATCGGTCTTCGGGCAGAACTATCCGGTTGTCCCAGGGATGGCAGGAATAGGCGGGGCTTCGCAGGAGTGTAAGGCGAATCTGATTATCCGCGCTGTCGGAACTGTAAAGGCCTTCGTTGATGCAGGTCACGGCGAGATTCCGTTTTTTATCCAGCGCAGCGGTCCATTTCTGGGCGACGGCTTCGCGGCCTTTTCGGGGCAAATCCTGTATGCCGTACATCGTTTGCCCGCGATAGGAATCGATGTTCCCATGAAGGGGGATCGCCAGTTTCAGCATGCGGTCCTTTTCATTCCAGTGGACGATAATTTCGATTTCCACTTCCGTGCCCTGTTTGGGAAGCTTATATCGCTGGCAGAGGAAGGAATCGCCATAGCCGAAAAGGGCTTCAACCACGCAGCGAGCGGAGCCGTCCTCGATCACGCGGACAGAAGCAAGCCGTTTCGTCTGACCGCCGGCATAGCGGGCCGCACGAGCAGGAGAAAGAAGGGTAAATCGACCGACAACAGGACCGTATCCGTGCTGCAGCATTCCCCAGGGATCGGCGTTATCCCTAAGAATAACGGGTAAGCAGGCGCCGGGTTTTACGGCATCCATATCATGAATTCGATACCGATCCAGAAGTCCCGTTCTGGTATTGATCCGCACTTCGAGGTCTTTGGTTTTAAAGAGGATTTGAGCACCCCGTTTCCGAGGAGAGACCGCGGGACGCTTCTGATGGGGCAGAAGAATGCCGTCGAAGCGGCTCATCTGGCCGGGCTTAAGGTCGGCCTGGAATGCGACGCGTTTGCGCCAATCGAGAGGGATATTGCTGAATTCTTTTTCGACCTGGGCGGGCAGTTCGCGGCCATCCTGAAAAATTCGGATCCCGCTGTAGCCCAGAAAGGGTCCCTGATCAGCGTGCTGAAATTCGCATTCGACAATCCGGCGGACCGGGAAGGGATGCGGATTATACACCAGAATGGGGATTTGACCTTCGAGGGCTTTTTTCTGGCCGCTGCTGAGAGCGAAGAAGGTCCTCGCTTTGAGCCTGGAGAGGATTTCCAGGCCATGATCCATGCGTCGCAGGGCATCTTCCTCCACCGGTTCAATGGAGCTGCCCGGAAGGATATCGTGAAATTCCGCGGTCAGCAAATCGTTGAGTGCGAGAGCCAGGTCGTCCTGGGGATAAGGCAGGAGACCCTGCTGCCAGGCGGAGGAGGCCATTTTTTCGGTGAGGAAATATTCATTCTCCAGTTGGCGATGCTTCTGCTTGATTCGCGTCTGGGAACTGTAGCAACCCGTCGCCCAGGGATTGATATCGTTTCGATACCGGGGCAGCCGAGAAGTCTGTTTTATTAACTGTTGGAAATAGGCTTCCGGGGTGGAATGGACCATGTTCTCCCGTTTTGTTTTTGCCATGAGCTGGTGGATATCCCGAAGGTCCTTGCGGCTGGGTCCGCCGCCATGGTTTCCGACGCCCCATAAAATGAGGCAGGGATTTTTATCGTTCATTTGGGCGGCTCGTTCCCGGATAACCTCGGCGGCTTTCCCCAGAGGCGTCATATACCAACCTCCAAACCGGGTTGCCAGCAGAGTCGATCCGTCGAATCCTTCCCAGACAAATTCCTCCCTCGGCAAGGGACAATCCTCCTGGCGTGGCCGGCCAAAAATATACGAATTGAATCCGCTTTTGGCGAGAATCTGAACCAGCCCCCGGCTGTGACCGAAGGGATCAAAATTGATCGCGGTGGACGGTTTTACGCCAAAATACCTCTGGAAATATTCACGCCCAACAAGAATCTGGCGAACGATGGATTCGCCGGAGGGCATGTTGCAGTCGGGCTGAAGGAACCATCCTCCCATGATGTGCCAGCGGCCCTGCTTGACCAGCTTTTGAATTCTTTTGAACAGGGCCGGTTCATATTCCTGCACCCACTGATAGAGAATCGCCTCGTTGTGATTGAAGACAAAGGTTTTATTTTTTTCGCACAGGTCCGCGGCGGAGCGAAAGGTGGAGATCGCTTCGGCGGCGCCTTCTTCCCAGGGCCAGAGCCATACGGGATCGAGATGAGCGTTGCAAAGCAGATGTATAGTGCGGAATTTAGTTTTCGATTTCATGAACCGTCGTTCCTGTTTTAGATTAATATCGCAGGACCGCTTCGAGGGCTTCGGCGAGCATGCCGATTTCCTGTCGGGTGCGTTTTTCGGTAACCGCGATGAGCATCGAGTTTTCCATGCCAGGGTAATAACGGCTGAGGGGGAATCCGGCGGCGAAGCCTTTTTCAATCAGCCGGCCGATCACGTCGGCGGCTTCGCAGGGCAGGTCGAGCACAAACTCGTTGAAAAACCACTTGGCATGAAAACGGGATTTGACGCCGGGGATTTGCGTGAGCCGCTGGTAGGCGTAGCTGGCTTTGTCGGAGCACAACTGGGCGACTTGGCGGAATCCCTGACGGCCCATCAGCGAAAGATAAACCAGCGCCGTCAGGGCGCATAGGGATTGATTGGTGCAGATGTTGGAGGTGGCCTTGGCGCGGCGGATATGCTGTTCGCGGGCCTGAAGCGTCAGGACAAAGCCGCGGCGGCCCTTAGCGTCGGTCGTCTGGCCGGAGATTCGACCGGGCATTTTTCGGACATACTCCATGCGGGTCGCCATAAAGCCCAGATAGGGACCGCCAAAGGAAAGCGGAAGACCCAGGCTTTGGCCTTCGCCGGTAATGATATCCGCTCCCATTTCACCGGGGGTTTTTAAAAGCCCCAGAGAAATCGGATAGCAGGAGACGATCAATAACGCGCCTTTCGCGTGGGCGGCTTCGGCCAGATCGGTGTAATCGTCGATGAGGCCGAAGAAATTGGGATTCTGGACGATGATTGCCGCTGTTTCGCTGTCCAACTGGCGGAGAAGCTCCTCGCGGCTGGCATGCCCGTTGGCATGGGGCGTTTCGATCCGATCAATCTTGAGATTTTTTGTATAGCTCTGAATCATCACGCGATAAATGGGATTGACGCTGCTGTCAATGAGGATTTTGTTGCGGCCGGTGATTCGCAGGGCCATCATCATGGCTTCATAGAGAGCGGTGCCTCCGTCGTAGAGGGACGCGTTGGCGGCTTCCATTTCCGTCAGGCGGCAGATCATGGACTGGTATTCATAAATCGCCTGAAGAGTTCCCTGGGAGATTTCCGGCTGATAGGGCGTATAAGCGGTATAAAATTCCCCCCGGGAAGTAATGGCGCTTACCGCGGCGGGGATAAAATGATCATAGAATCCGCCGCCGATGAAATCGATCAGATGGGTGGAGTTTTTTGCCGCCGTTTCGGAAAGCTTCTGGAGAACTTCCTGCTCACTTCGGCCCGGCGGAAGTTGGAAAGACCGGCAGCGAAGTTCGTTTGGAATATCCCCGAACAAATCGTCCATGGAAAGCCCCAGATCGGCGAGCATTTGCTGCCGCTGGCAGTCGGTATTGGAGATAAAAGGCATATTACAACCCTTTCAGATAATTCTCATAGTCTTTGACGGACAGTAAGCCTTTGACGGCGTCAGTCCCGGCAATTTCGATTTTGCAGATCCAGCCTTTTCCATAGCAGTCCTGATTCAAAAGTTCCGGCTGGGATTCCAGAGAATCATTCACGGCGGCGATCGTACCGGCGACCGGGGCATAGACATCGCTGGCGGCTTTGGCGCTTTCCACGGAAGCCAGTTCCGCTCCGGCAGAGACCTTGCGTCCCGCAACAGGCAGTTCGATGAAGGTAATTTCCCCCAATTGCTGCTGGGCAAAATTGGTGATTCCCATCACAGCCAGCTTGCCTTCCACTTTGACCCATTCATGCTCTTTGGTGTACCACAATCCATCCGGAACCATAACAATCTCCTTCACTACAATCATCATGAGAGGCGGACATTAATCAAATTTCACAAACCGTTCGGTAATCACACCCTGTAAATCGGCCGGAACGGTTTGATCGAGTTCCACGTGTTGATTTCGGCCTTCCTGAATATGGCGGGCGTTTCGGGCGGTGTAATATACTCCGGCGGATTGTCCAACGGCTACACTATTTCGCCGGACATATATCAGAGCAATCTGGCGATCCGAAACCGCTGCACAGCTCAAAACCCATCCGACACAACGGCCATCCGCCGTTAAAACAGCATCTTTCGGGCGAACCGGTCGTATGCCTTTTTCTCCGGGCAGTTCCAGCCGCTGTACCAGCATGGCAAAAGATTCCCCGCGGATTTGCATCGCGGATCGACCGAGGAAATCCATTTTATCCAGTTTTACGGCCCAGCCATAGCCGGCTTCGAATGGTGAGATATGATACTCTCCGTCGAGCTCATGGCCATAGAGCGGCAATCCCGCTTCAATCCGCAGGCTGTCGCGTGCCCCCAAGCCGCAGGGGACTAAACCAAACTCCCGGCCCTTTTCTAAAAACGTTCGCCACAGCGAACGGACCTGATCAGGGTGAACCAGTATTTCATATCCCCCTTTGGAGCCCGTGTAACCCGTTCGTGAAACCACGACCTCCATTCCGGTGATTTGAGTCACTATTAGATGAAACGGCTTGATCGCTTCCAATTTCAGATTTTCGGGCGGCGGCAGAAGCCGTTCGAGAATCGGTTTCGAACAGGGGCCTTGCAAGGCGATATCCACGCGTCGATCCTTGCCGGCAGAATTACTTCGCAAATCCCGCAGGGCAATCGGAAAAGCGGAATCATATTTCCAAACGGCAAGGATTTTATGCAGCCAATCCTGGACCCTGGCTTCGTTGGAAGCATTTGCCACCACCCAAAACCGGTCCTCCGTGAGACGGTACACAATCAGATCGTCCACAATCTCGCCCGAATCGTCGAGGAGGTAGGTATATTGGGCCTGCTCCACCGCCAGGCGACGAACATCATTGGTCATGGCGTGATTTAAAAACGCTTCCGCACCCTTTCCCGCCACTTCCAGGACCCCCATGTGGGTACAGTCAAAAAGGCCCGCAGCCCGGCGGACGGCGGCATGTTCCTGAGCGATGCCTGTAAACCAGAGAGGCATCAGATAGCCGGCGAATTCGGCCATCCGGACCTGAGGTCCCATCTGGAGATGCTGTTCGTACAATGCACTGGGCTTGGCTGCCATACATCACCTGCCGCGCAATAAAAAGGGATATAGAAACATTTCTTTTCTATATCCCTCTGTCTGGTTACCTGAGAGTATTATCCCTTCGGTTCCCACAATGGGGATCTCCAGAGGTCCGTCCGATCCGGGTTCTTTTGCCTGAAAGTTTCCCGCTGCGTCCTGCAAACGGTTGCCCCGTCGGCTGCCTGGCAAAATTGCCGGGCTATCTCACCGGATCATCACACGGCTATGAGAATCCCTTGTATATAGGATTAATACTGTTGTCAAGTCCCTATTTTCGGGAATTGGGAATTTCCATTCGCGGGAGTTTGTCTTCCCGCGCCGATACCCTACCAGTTTATTCGATAGACGGCGTTGCCTTTCACCGCAATATATTCATGGGTTCCATCACTGACAAAGACCGGTCCGGCAAGGAGTTTTTCATATTCGGGGCTTGGCCGATTCCCGTTCAGCACAACATCCTTTCCGTTTTTTTTGGCAAGACAGGTAATTTCTGTGCTATCGGGGCTAAACCAGTGGGTGCCGGGAAGAATCTGATCCATTTCGATTCCCGGTTTTCCATCAGAAACCAGAAATTCCTTTCCGGCATTTTTGGCCATATAGGCAACCTTGGTACCATCCGGGCTGAACAAGAAACTGCCCGGAATAACGCCATCGAATTCCGCCTGGGGCTTGCCGTCCACGACCGCCAGCTGCTTACCGCCTTTTTTCGCAATATATGCATGGTTCTGGTTATTGGGACTGAAAATAAACGAGCCGGGAATAATACCGTCATATTCCGGTCCGGCCATCTTATCCACGACAACAAACTGCTTATTTCCCCTGCCGGCGACATATGCCAACCGCTGACTGTCGGGACTGAAAACAAACGTTCCGGGATCAAAGGTATCATATTCAGCGCTTTTTATGCCATCCGCTTCGACCTTCCAGCACGGCCCGCTTTTTGACGCAAACGCGATCCGCTGGGAATCCGCGCTGAACACGCTTCGTGCGGCGGGAAAAATTCTCTGGCCATCGGGTGTAAAAGTATGCGCCGCCATTGCAATGCCATCCGAATCCGGCTGCTCCTTGCCGTTGATGACCAGCCGCTCTTTGCCCGCTTTCTTCCCGATATACAAATAATGCTGGCTGTCATAACTAAACGCCGGTCCCGGGGCGATGCTTTCAAAATCAGGCCCCTCCTGTTTGTCCACGACGGCTCTCCAGAATTTCCCCTTGCGGGCTGTATAGGCTATTCTCTCATGACTGGAACTGATTTGAATCGTTCCCGGACCAATCTGGTCGAACAAAGGCCCTTCCTGACCGTTAAAAACAACCATTTCCTGATTATTTTTTTTTGCGATATACGCGTAGCCCAAGCCGTCAAAGCTGAATACCACCGTCCCCATAATCTGATCGTAGGGGGATTCCTCCTTGCCATTCACAACGGCCAACTGCTTGCCTTTACTCTTCACGATGTAACCGCCGCCTTCCTGAATGAAGCTGAATACGAACGTGCCGGGGACAATTCCCTCATATTCCGGTCCTGGTTTTCCATCGCGGACGAGGCATTCTTTGCCGTTCTTTTTGGCAATATACGCCGATCGCTGGCCATCAAATGAAAAAATGATGCCCGGAACAATTCCGTCGTAATCCAGCCCCGGCTGGCCATTCAGGACAACGAGTTCTTTTCCCGATTTTTTGGCAATATAGGCATAACTTTCGCCCAGGATACTGAAGACGAACGATCCGGGGACAATCGCATCATATTCCTGCTGGGGAGTACCGGTTACAACGGCCTGTTCTTTGGCTCCCTTTTTTCCAAGATAGGCAAACCGCTGTTGGATGGGGCAGAACATTCCCGTTGGGGGGGTGATCTGGTCATACGCCAGTCCCTCCTGCCCGTTAAAGACCATAATCTGCTTTCCACTCCGCTGCTCCACCCAGGCAATATGACAGCCGGCTGCACTTTGTCCCCTGCCAAAGGGTTGATTGGTCCATTTTCCCAGCTCCCGCTCGCGGAGAATCCGGTCCGCGGCCATCGTGAAACTCTCTCCCACAGCTACTGTCGAAAATAGTATAAGCAACCGACCTATAGTTACACGTTTCATCATAATTTCCGCCAACAATCTCCAATATATCTGATTCCATCAAGAACGTTTCAGAAACCGCAGAAAGCTATCCTCATTATAGGGATACAAACCTGGCTGTCAAGAATCCAAACAAAAAGCCGGCGGATCCTGCCGGCTTTCGACTCTTTTCTGTTGTCTTATACGGTTTTTGATTCCGGATTTCCGCCATTTCGCCTATACACCTCTGGCTTGCCCGCCAACGGCGGAAGCCTGCTGGGAAGTGAGGCAAACCGGTTTATCCTGAAAAATGAGAACCTGGCAGGCTAATTCAAAGAAAATTGCCTTTTCGAAGACATTATCGTAATCCGTTCCCACCGCTACCTGCCCATGATTTCGCAGGATGATGACATCATGGTTTTCCGCGGCGGCGATAATGGAATGGGCCAGTTCCGCTGTGCCCGGTTTGATATACTCCACCATTCCGATGGTTCCCATGTAATGGGGCACTTCCGGAAAAACATTAAAATCGTATCGTTTGGGATCCCCGCAGGAAATCGCCGTGGCGTACGGACTTTGAAAATGCAGCACGACATTCACATCCGGCCGCTTCCGCAAAATTCCCAGATGGAAGACGCTTTCGATCGTAGGACGCATTCCTGAAAGACACTGTCCATCGGACAGGCGGCAAATCGAAACTTCCTGCTCCGTCAGGCGTTCCAGCCAGGACCGGCTGGCGGTCAGCATGATCCGCTTCGCATCCAGCCGGCAAGAAAGATTTCCACTGCTTGACCGGAGCAGCCCATATTCTGATGCCCGATGACATGCTTGAACAAATTCATGAATCGCTTTCTTATCCCGATCATTCATAGAAACCATCCTCCGTCATTGGGCTTTTAGCCCTTTCATTTTGATTACTTTTCGATACAAGCAAAATCCGATTATACCCGAAACCAGATATCCCAGCCAGGTAAAATACAGCACGGTTCCCACCCCCACCCGTTCCGCAACGGGTCCCATGAACATGAGGACAACACTGGCGGTTCCCCAAGATCCGCCCAGCATCAGCGCCATCCGCTGCCCCAGCGTAGGACCACGCACATGTCTGGCCAACGAGACCAGCAGGGGAAAAGTCCCCCATCCGCCAAATCCGACCAGGGGAAGAATCCAGATTGCCCAACGATGGTTGGCCAACGCTACATATACTATCAGGAAGGGAACCGCCAACATAGTGGATAAAAACGCCCCCTTCAATTCCCCCCGCCGGTGTCCCCAATAGCCCCAAAACAGGGAGCCGGCCACCCCGCCGATGCCGGCCATCATGGGAGACAGTCCGCCAAATTCCAGTTCAAAGCCCATGTCATGAAGCCAAGTCGGCAAAAGCCCCAGAAAAACCGTTGTAGCCGTGGTATTTGGAATCCCGGTCAGCAAAATCGCATAAAAGGGCAAATCGGACACCCATTCTCCATTATCCGCTGCTCCCTTGTTCCCCTCCGCTGAAAGCTGAATTCCAAATCTCCGAATGAGAGCGTAAAAAAGGATCGCCGGGATAGGAAGCACCAATAATCCATTCCATCCCCCGTGCACTACCAGTGTCGTGGCGATCCAGCCTCCGGAAGAATAGCCCAGATAGCCGCCGACCAGGAAAATAGAGGTGGTAATTGAAGGGGGAATACGATTGAGAATGTGGATGGAACGCAGCGATTCCGGATGGACAATGGCGATTCCGGCGGCACTCAAAAAAACCAGAGAGCTTAACATGACCCATACAAGCCCTCCCTGCGGGGGGATCAGGCCCAGCAGGCAAATGACCGTACAAAGAAATAAACCCAAGGGCAAAAACAAAGGCTTGCTTTCTTGCCGTCTTAGATTCCCCGTGACAAGCTGCATGCCGTTGGCGGTCAGATTGGAGATGGTCAAGAGGCC
>CAZOTP010000104.1:0-10298 GCA_964582655.1 uncultured Pirellulales bacterium
CTAAAAGAATCATCAAATATACCGCTTGCTTAGTTCGGAACCATTTCATATACTTCTCCTTCATGAAAAGTGTAATGGGGATCAATCCCGGTATTATACGGAGGGGATAAGTGTTTGTCATTACAATATTTTTGGAAAAATTAATTTTTGGGGAGAGGAGAAATGAATGCCTCAACGATATAAGGGTCGAATCATCAAGGTGATGAGCCGGTCGGATTATCAGCCGCTGAAGCGTCGGGCTTTGGCGAGGCTGCTGAACGTTCCGGAAGAAGAGTATGGGATATTTACGGAGGCTGTGAAACAGCTGGAAGAGGAGGGGCGTATTGTGACCGGGTCAAAGGAGAGCCTGTCGCTGCCTGCGCTGACGGGGCAAATTACCGGGACATACCAGAAATCGCGCGCCGGGTACGGGTTTGTCCGTCCGGACCAGGCGACGGCACAGGGGGATTTATTCATCCCTTATAGCAGTTCCCAGGGTGCGATGACGGGGGATCGGGTGCGGTGCCAGATTCTCCCGCCCGGCCGGGGCGATAGGGACAAACGCGTATCGGGAGTGGTGCTGGCGATTCTGGAACGGGGAAAGACTCAGTATGTGGGGACTCTGGTACAGGAAGAAAAGCAATGGTTCGTCCTGCCCGACGGCAAGGCATTTACGGAACGGATTGTGGTGGAAGACCCGTCGGCGAAGGGGGCAAGGCCGGGGGAAAAGGTGGTGGTGGATATCTTGCGGTATCCGAGCCGGGATTATTATGCCACCGGAGTTATTGTGGAGCGGCTGGGCCGTAGCGGGAAAGAAAAAGCCGAATTGGCGTCGGTGATTCGTCGGTTTGATCTGGTGGAACACTTCAATCGGGCGGCGCTGGCGGAAACACGTCATGTGATTGCGGATTTTGAACGCACGGTGGAGAAGGCGCATGAAAAACGGGAAGATCTAACTTCCGAAGTCATCGTGACCATTGATCCGGTGGATGCGCGGGATTTTGACGATGCCATCAGTTTGAAGAAGCTTGCCGGCGGGCATTGGGAGCTGGGTGTACACATCGCGGATGTCGGGCATTTTGTTAAACCAGGCGGAAAGCTGGACGAGGAATCTCGGCAGCGGGCGACCAGCACGTATTTGCCGGGGCATGTGATTCCGATGCTTCCGGAACTGCTGAGCAACGGAATCTGTTCGCTCCAGCAGGATCAGCCCCGGTTTACCAAAACGGTGTTTATCCGTCTGGACAGGGAAGGGAAGGTGTTGGCAACTCGATTCTGCAACGGCCTGATCCGGTCCACGCAGCGGCTGACGTATGAGGATGCCGAGCGGATTCTGGATGGGCAGACGCTGGGGTATGACGGGCGCGTGGTAAAACTCCTGAAAGACATGGAGACGCTGGCGCGGATCATTCAGAAGCGTCGATATGAAGCGGGGATGCTGTCGCTGGATCTGCCTTCGGCGGAATTGGTGTATGATGCGCAGGGGAAAGTCATTGACGCACGGCCGGAAAGCACTTCGTTTCCGCATACCATGATCGAGATGTTCATGGTGGAGGCGAACGAAGCGGCGGCGCGAATGTTGGACGGGCTGCGGGTGCCTTTTTTGCGGCGAGTACATCCCGAGCCTGATGGCCTGACGATGGGGGATACGGCAAGGGCGCTGAAGCTGGCGGGATATGTGATTCCCAAGTCCATCAATCGCAAGGGCCTGCAGAATCTCCTGGATTCCGTGAAGGGCAAGCCGGAATCGTTTTTGATTAATCTGGCGGTGCTGAAGAGCCTGACCCGGGCGGAATACAGCCCGATGCCGGTGGGGCACTACGCCTTGGCGAGTACCCATTACTGCCACTTTACAAGCCCGATCCGGAGGTATCCGGATTTGACGGTGCATTGGCTGCTGGAGGCGTATCTGCAGGGGAAATTGACTAAAAATACAGTGCGAGAATTCCCCTCGTATGAGGATCTGGAAGAACTGGGAAAACATTGCAGCGAACGGGAACGGAATTCGGAGGATGCCGAAGATGATCTGCGGACGCTGAAGATTTTGCAGATGCTGGAAGACCGGGTGGGGGAAGAAATGAAGGCGGTCGTGACGTCGATAACGAATTTTGGATTGTTCGTGCAATGCGAGCGGTTTCTGGTGGAAGGGCTGATTCGACCGGAGGATGTGCGAATGAGCCGCGGCAAAGGAAAAGCCGGCGGGAAAAAAGGAAGGCACAACGAATCGCGGGGGGGCAGTTTTGCGGATCGCTGTCCATACCGGCTGGGGCAGGAGATTACGGTGCGTCTGGCGAAAGTGAATCTGGCGGCGCGGACGCTGGATTTTGTCCCGGCTTGAACATGCTTTGAGGACGGTGTCATTCAGACGGATAAACCAGAAGGATACACCAAAGTATATAAAACATGGTGAAAGCCGAAGGAATAAACGCATGGAAACAAGGCAAACCGATTTAGCAGGCATTATGGTCGGAACCATGGTTTGGGCCATAGGGTGTCAGGATAAACTGTCTTTGCGGCCAGGAGCGGGAGCCGTGATTCTGAATGAGGACAACAGTCATTTTTTTGCCCGGGAAACGGAGAAGATGACGGTGGAAGGGGTGCGGGAGCTGGTGGATCGGTTTAATGGGTCGGGGCTGACGCACTTGTTTTTGTGTCCTAACGCGATGCGGGTGAACTATCGCAGCAAGGTCTGGACGAGCATCTGGGAGGGGAACAATCCGGAAACAACAGACAATAAATGGGTGCACAATGCGTGGATTTTGGACCAGAAGGGGATCGATCCCTATGTGGTGTGGATTGAGAGATGCCGCCAGAAAGGGATTTCGCCCTGGATTTCGATGCGGATGAACGATATTCACAATGTGCTGGATATGACCAACTATATGCACAGCCGATTCTGGAAGGAGCATCCGGAGTACTGGCGGGTGCCGGGGAGCCGTATAGAGGAGAAGCGGGACCGGGCGTTCGATTACGGACATCCTGAGGTACAGGAGTATCATCTATTGTTGATCCGGGAATATCTGGATCGCTACGACATGGATGGGCTGGAACTGGACTGGATGCGGTTTGGCAGTCATTTCCGACCGGGGCATGAAGCGGAAGGGGCGAGGATTTTAACGGAGTTTATGCGGGAAGTGCGGACCCTGACTCGCAAGTGGAGCAGAAAACGCGGGCATCCGATTCAGGTGGCTGCACGCGTGCCGACGACGCCGGAAATAGCGCGGGGGCTGGGGATGGACGGTATAGCCTGGGCCAAAGAGGGACTTGTGGATGTGCTGGTGCTGACACCTTTCTTTGCAACGGATACGGATATTCCGGTGGAGCGATGGCGGGAGTTGCTGGGATCTGCCGCGAAGAACGTGGTTCTGGCGGCGGGAACGGAGCAGCGATTGCGTGCTACTCCGGCGGCGAAGCCCATTTTCAATGATGTGGAAACTATGCGGGGTTTTACGGCGGCGATGCTGCATCGGGGGGCGGATGCGATTTATCTGTTTAATCATATGGATGCCGGTCTGGATGTGATCCAAGCGGCGCAAAGTGTAGCAATGGCGACGGGAGCCCGGCGTCATGTATTGACGTTTACCGATACGGTGCCTCCGGGCGTGGCGAAACCGATGCTTTTGTTTTATAAGGTTCGAAATGGAAAAACACCGGGACAATTTCGAATCTATACAGGTCCCCGGCCCACGGCGGGCAAGGTGATGATTCGCGCCGGAGTAGTGGAAGATGAAGGTTTCCAGGAGGCGGTTTTTTCGGCGGTGATGAATTCGGTGCCGTGCGAGCCTCTGGCCGATGCGGAGGATTTTTCGCGGATCTGCCAATCCAAATGTGTGATTCAGTTTAATGTGCCTCTTTCTGCGATGCAGGATGGGTATAATCTGGCGGAGCTGTTTCTGGAGAATGGAAAGTCGCAGTTGATTGACTGGGTCGAAATCGATATGATTCCTTAAGGGAAGATATGATGAAGGAGTTACGAATGAATAAAACCATGTACACTCGCCGAGAAGCGATGAAAACGATCGGCGGGATCGGCTTATTTTTAGGATTCCCAACCATTGTGCCGTCGAGCGTGTTCGGCAAGAATGCGCCGTCCAACCGAATCACCATCGGGATGATTGGGATGGGGCGGCAGGCGCTGAAGGTGAATCTGGGTCCCTTCTTGAATTCCCCGGATGCCCAGGTCGTTGCCGTCTGCGATGTGGACCGATGGCGTCTGGACAACGCCAAAAAGGCGGTGGACCAGCATTACGGCAATACGGATTGCAAGGAGTATGTCGATTGGCGCGAGGTTATCGCGTGCGACGATATCGACGCGATCATGAACTCGACGACGGACGCCTGGCATGTGCCGATTTCGCTGGCGGCGGTTCGGCGGGGCAAGCATGTAAGCTGTGAAAAGCCGCTGACGATGTCCATTGAGGAAGGTCGCATCCTGGCGGATGCCGTGAAACAAAAAGGGGTGGTGTTTCGGACGGATACGGAGTGCCGGTCGAACGCCTACATGCACAAGACAGCGGAACTGGTGCTGAATGGATACATCGGCAAGATCCGGCGTTTTCAGGTTCTGGTGCCTCCAGATATCGCGGGGGGGAAGAGCGAACCGATGCCGGTTCCGGAGGAACTTGATTACGAGATGTGGACGGGACCGATGAAGAAAGTTGAGTATACACAGGACCGGGTTCATCCGCGGAAGGGGTATGGCCGACCAGGCTGGATGCGGTGCCGGGACGCGTGCGAGGGGATTATCACCAACTGGGGGACGCATCTGCTGGACGTGGTGCAGTTGATTCACGACAGCGAGCGGAGCGGGCCGACCGAGGTGGAAGCGAAGGGCGAATATCCGGCGGCGGATTCGGGATTGTGGAATGTTCTGGTGGGATTTACGGTGCACTATCGCTACGCCGACGGGGTGACGGTGGAGTACAACATGGATAACAAGGATGGGGCACTTTTGCGGGTGGAGGGCGAGGAGGGGTGGATGGAGTCGAACTGGTTTCGGCCGGAGGGATTGCGGGCAAGCCGGGAATCGATTTTGACGGCGCCGTTGAAGGAGAGCGCCAAGCGTCTGCCCAGCCGGGAGGACAAGGAGGACTTTTTGTACGCGATCAAGAATCGCGTCAATACGATAATCGATGCAGAAATCGGACATCGAACATGTTCCATGTGTCAAATCGCACACATTGCGATCCAGACCGGCGGCAAACTGCGATGGGATCCGCAGAAAGAGTGGTTTGATAGTGAGGCGGCGAACTCGCTGAAGAAGAAAAACTATCGCGAGCCGTGGGGATTGAATATTGAAGTAATACCGAAAACGACGAAATAAGGATGCGTTATGGAAATGAACACGATTGTTCGTATGTTCTGTGTGTTGTGTGCGAGTCTGTATAGCGTTTCGTGCAGCGGTGTGCGCGAAGATTTGGACGGAGAGAAAAAGAACGGGCCACGCATGCCGTTTTTTGCGATGGACAATTATTTTCGAGGAGCGAAAGGCATTTCGATCCCGCAGCGGATGGAGATCCTGTCGGAACTTGGATATGAGGGATTTTCCACATCGGATCTGGAGAAGCTGCCGGAAATGATTCAGGCGGCGGATGAGCATATTTTGAAGCTGTTTGCGGTCTATTTTGGAGTGTGGATCGACGGAGATAAGCCGGGATGGGATCCGAAGCTGGACGAAATGCTTCCCTTGCTGAAGGGGAGGGGCACCGTATTATGGCCGAATGTTCAAAGTAAAACGTGGAAATCCTCTGATCCGGCAGGGGATAAAGCGGCGACGGAAATTCTGCGACAGTTGGCAGACAGGGCAGGGAAAATGGATTTGAATGTTGCCATTTATCCGCATACGTGGTTCTGGGTGGAGACGACGGGAGACGCCGTCCGGTTGGCGGAAAAAGTGGACCGGGCCAATGTGGGGATTACATTTAATCTGTGCCACTGGCTCAAAGCAGATTCCAATTCTGATCTTCGAGCGGTTCTGCGCAGTGCCGGGAAGAGGCTTTGGATGGTTTCGACACACGGGGCGGATTCTAACGGCCGGGATTGGCCGCAATTGATTCAGACGCTGGACCGGGGAACGTTCGATCAGAAAGACTTATTGCGGGCGCTGCATGAAATTCACTACGCTGGACCGGTGGGTTTGCAGGGGTATAATGTGAAAGGGGACCCAAAGGACAATCTGACGCGATCCATGAACGCATGGAAGGCGCTGACACAAGAATGATGAAAGCGAGTTATGAGCATCAAGTTTACGGTACTCTCCGATATCCATTCGGCGGAACGGAGCGAGGAGCCGGGTCGCCGTGGCGAATGGGGGGAGATTTTGCTTCAGAAGGCGGTTCGGCGGCTGAACCGGTGGTTGAAGCCGGATGCAGTATTGGTTCTGGGGGATTTGATTGAGGATCCAATGGCCCCAGATGCCGAGGATCGTCTGGAGCGGATATCCGAGATCCTTTCGAGACTGACCAGTCCCTGCCTGGTAATTCCAGGCAATCATGACGGGGATCCGGATCGGTTTCATCGGATTTTCAGGGAGCTGCCTGACTGGCTGGATGTGAAGGGCGTGCGTTTTGTGCCTTTTGAGGATGAGGAGAGGCCGGGATATATGGCGCACCGGGCCGAGTCGGATTTACTGCGAATGAAGGCGGCTCGGGCGGGATTTGATGGAATGTTGATTAGCTGCCAGCATGTGCCGATGTTTCCGGAGGGTAGCAGCGATTGCCCGTATTATCTGGATAATGCCGGGAAGATTATCGAGGTGATGCGGGAGAGTGGATACGGACTTTCGGTGTCGGGACACTATCACAAGGGAATCGACTGGATTGAGCGGGAGGGAATGGGATTTTTAACGGCGCCTTCGCTATGCAATGCGCCATTCCGGTTTCTGGAAGTGGATTTTGACGGACGGGGGTTTCAGGTGACGCCGCACCAATTTGCAATGCCCAGGGAACTGGGATTGGTGGATTTTCATGCACATACTCCCTTTGCCTATTGCAATGAAAATATGGATGTGGCGGCGGCACGGAAGATGGCGGATGCATTTGGCATCGCCGAAATGTATTTTACAGAGCATTCGACGCATTTGTATTTCAACCGTTCGGATCATAAGCAGCTCAAGCATTTGCGCGAGGGGCTGGCGGGGGCGAATCCGGCGGATTTTCGAGTGGAGGAGTATCTTCAAACGTTAGAGTCGGGCGGATGTGCGGCGGACCATCGGGGGCTGGAAATCGATGTGGATTTGAACGGGCGGACGGTGGTGCGGAAAGAGGACCTGGCGAGGCTCCCGCTGCGGTTGGGGGCGATTCATGAACTGAAGGCTTTCATGGACGAAAATCCCGATTCCCAAAATGCGGAAGAGGAGTTTCTATCCCAGGTGCAGGTCTTGTTGGAACTGCCGGTGCATATTCTAGCACATCCGTTTCGTGTATTTCAGCGGAAGGGCGGTGGACCGGCGCCAAGATCGCTGTATCGGCCCCTCGCGAAAATGCTGGCTTCCCATCACGTGGCAGCGGAGATGAATTTCCATGTCAACGAACCGGAGCCGGAGTTTCTGGAGCTTTGCATTCAAAACAGCGTCAAACTTACATTCGGCAGCGACAGCCATCATCTCTGCCAGGTGGGGGAATTTTACCCGCACCTGAAGATGCTGGAGGCGATGGGATATCCCTCTTCGTTTTTAGGGGATATTCTCCTGTCCAGCCGGGTTATTCAAAGAGCCATGTGAGATCTTTGCCCGGGGGGAAGACGTTTCGCTGAGTGATTGCTTCAACGGCGGGAACCACGCCCAGGATCAGGAATGTTCCCTGCTTGATCTGCAGGGTTTGTTTTCCGGCTTCCAGAGGATAGGCCCAGACGTGAACCGGAGGCAGACCGGAAGATTGCATGGCATAGCGAATGACCATGGCCAGATTGCGGTCCTGGACGGGGTAATTCTCATTGATGCGGAGATGATAGAACTGGGCGTACTGGGCGGGATTGTCGGCAAAAAACGCGATCAGGATTTTGGCGGGCTGGTGCAACTCGAGATCGATTTTGGTTTCCTGCCGGCGCGCCTCGGAGTCGGAAAATCGAATGCCTTTGAGGCCAACCAGCTCCGAAGCGATAGTTTCTATGGTTTCCGGGCGATCGGTGAAGAGTTTGGCACCGGTCTGGATTTCATACATTTCGGCATTGGGGGAAAGCAGGGTGAATTCCAGCGGAGCGAGAGCGGGAAGATTTTTCTTTTCCTGGGGTGCGGGAGCTCCCTGCATCAGGGCATTCACATGCCACTGGAAGATATGGAATTCTTCCTCGTAGTAGGAGAAGCAGTCATCCCAGTTTTTATAAGCGGCGTCTTTGATGGGGAAGGGGATTTCCTGCTGATTCATAATAGTAAGGGGCTGTCCGTAAAAGTCAAGGAGGGAGAAGGCCAGCTTGTCAAAGAACGTAATGCTTCTTTCCACGAGCCGCAGAGCTTCCTGGAGGGCCTCTGTTTTTCCGCTGGAGGCGTATTGCAGGAGCTGCAGGGCGGCTTCGGCGCGGTGGGTGTAGAATTCACTGAAGAGATAGGTGGAAAGGATATCCATGCGGATTTGACGGTATTCCCCCTGATTTTTTTCGGCATAGGGTCTGGCTTTTTCGACGGCATCGAGCGATTTTTTTGCGTACGAACGGATTTCCTGGATAAGCTGAAGAGGAGTTTGGCCTTCATGCGGAAGCTTCTGGCTTTCGCGCTGCACGTATTCCTGCATGCGCTCGACGATCGGCCCATACGCCAGCCAGAACTCGGACTGAAGACCGAATTGTTCAGGATAGAGCAATTGGGGCATGGTCATGCCCATCGTAAGGGTTTGTCTGGCCGAATCGGTGAGGGCAAAACCGCGGAGAATGCGGGGGGCGCACTGGCCGGCGTTTTCATACGCGTCCAGAATCCATACGGCGGCGTCCTGATTCTGAAATTTCTCATTCAAGCGTTCCACCCAATATTCTTTTTCCTGATCTGCATCGCGCTGGGGATTCCAGGCGTATCGGGACCAGGCGTCGAACCAGATCCAGTCCCGAAAAATCTGAGTGCGGCGGTTTGTACCTCTGCCGTTGGAATAGGGCCAGTCCCAGAAATGCAGGGGAGAAACAAGAATGCCCTTAAATCCGATATCCTGTATATCTTTTACGGAATTTTGAAGGAAAGAAACCGAGCCGTAACGGAAGGGGGCGAGATTCACCGGCATATTCACAGCGGCGATGGAAACGGCGCCGAGTTTGGCAAATTCCTGCTGCTGTGTGCGGGCTTTTCCCTGAATCTGTTCAGAAACCAGGGCCTGCCCGCTGCGGTCGGTAACCGTGCCGAGGTTTTTATACATCGCCATCGCCTCAGGGCCTATTGTCTGGATGCTGATGAGGGAAGAGGAAATCCAAAAAGGCGGTTCGGATCCTGCATTAGCTGATTTGATGCCTTCTGAGACTGCCGGGAGCATGATTTTGCAAATCCACTCCGATGCGGTTTCGGCGTTTTGGAGGGATCCAAGGTCGGGCATCAGGCCGACATGCGGGTGCTTTGCTGCAAACTCCTTCAGGCAGGCTTGCAGATATTCCTTGTCGGACGCCGCGGGATTTTCCCATGTGGCCAGGAGTTCTTTTTTAGAAGCGATGGATGCCGGGACAGGTTCACTGAATCGAAGTACCAAAGTGATCCCGCGTTGATACGTCTGGTCGGCAAGCCATCGGAACAATTCACTGTTTTCTTTCAACTGACTTTCGGAAACTTCTTTGGCTCGCGGGAAGGCGGACAACTCCATCAGACTCGAGAAGGGATGGGAGTTGTCGAGAATCAAGGTGTTGAAACGATACATGGCAAACAGATCCAGATAGCTTTCCCATTTTTCTTTTTCGTAGAACCAGGGGATATTTTCCCTGGTGATAGCGGAATCGCATCGATTTTTCACGTCTGAAATACAGGGCTTCTGGAGGGGGAGGCAAGTGGCACGATGGGTCAGTACGGGAGATTCCGATTTCTCAAGGGATTCGGGAAAAGCGCCTTTCTGCCGCCATATGATTTGGGCTAGCTCCAAAGTTCCGTACATAGCGCCGGCGGGATCGGAACCGGCGATGATAATTGTTTTTTCAGGTTTGCACTGGAAAACGAAGGCCTCTTTTTTGTCGGTCAGGGGTTGGATAAGCGTTGCGAATGCATCGCCGCTGTCTTTGGTTCCAATAAGGATAGTATTGGGTTGGGGGGAAAGTACAGAAGGATTCGTGATTTCCGCGGTGTATCCCGAAGCGGCGAGAGCGGCCTGCATTCGCTGGGCGGCGTAGGTGATACAGGATGGGGGGGATGGAGGGGTCGC
>CAZOTP010000105.1:0-10135 GCA_964582655.1 uncultured Pirellulales bacterium
GACGGATTGCAAATCCGTTATTCGTGGGTTCGACTCCCCCCGCCGCCTGTTTTTCCAGGGTTGGTCCGACTGCATTTACATGTCATTCTGCCGGCCGGAAATGCCCTTTGCCCTTTTTCTCACAAGGCCGGGTATCGCGGGTTTTGCGCAAACCATCCATGTGGATCTCTTCCCCGCCGCAGGCGCAAATCGAATCTGTATTCCCGGCGGCAATTTTTATTCATCACAAGCCTCGGAATGTCCGGATTATTTTTTCGGTGGTTCCGGTAGCGCTGAACGGGGATCGAAACCCTCATCGGTTTTTTCGATTTCCATCAGATTCAGGTCCAGATTCAGCAGCTTCGCCATCGTTTCGGCGGGCATTTCATGCCGGGGCTGGAATTTCTCGCTCGACGCGTAATTGCACAGGCAGTTGTACAGATGATTTCCGCCCGGATCCGTGCGGTTCAGGTACAGCGAGCAGACCAGCAGTTTCCCCTTGCCCACCCGATACTCGAAAATCATTCCCTGTTTGCGGACATATTTATAGGAGCTGACCATCTCGACAATCGGATCGAACGGCACATCCAGATCGTTGAACTGCACGGCCGAGCCGTGTCGGGTCTGCATCATCGGATAAAACTGCCAGCTGCACCACCCGTCATGCGGAAACGCGTCCATCAGAGGATGCTTTTCGATCACCGTGGCGAAATTACGCAAAGGCCGTCCCGCCGTCCCCATCTGGAACGTGATTTTCTGCGCTGGGAAGGGCTCAAAACCAAGTAGCAGGACGTTGTCGCCCTGCAAAAGCCGGGCAAACGTTTTCTGGTCAATGGATTCGACAATCCGCACGTTCGATTCTTTCGGCTCCATCCGATCGGGGAAAATCCAGAACTCCCATTCGTTTTTCAAGGCCGTCGCCTTGCTGGACAGTTCCACGCGGAGCAGCACCTTTTGCGCTTTATCAAGCTCCGGCACCTTGAATCCGATATCGGCAATGTCGGCAATCTGTCCGGTCTGCACCGGGGGAACGGATTCGGTCCCCTCTTTCAGCACGGTTCCATCCGAAGCCAGAACGCTCCAGCGGAGCGTTCCTTCCTGCAGGGGCTGCGGATTAAACCACGAAACCCGGATCGACCGGCTGAAGACTTCATTATAATATACATTCCGCTGCATCGATTCACTGATCATCAGGATGCTTTCATTGTTGTGCGTCAGAATCTGCTCCACGGAGTCGCCGTGCTTGCACTCGCCGAATTCGTTCAGGATGCCGGTCTCGTACCCCGTGCGGTGCCAATGGGTGTCGATCGCGCCGAGGTAATCGTACCCCGCGATGGTTTTGCAGAAGCGGGCTTTTTCCAGCGCATCCTTGCGAAGAATCCGCTGCCACGCGGCGGAATTCCGGTAGTACGTTTCCGCGCGGTCCAGCAGGCCCGCCTGCCGGAGCTGCTCCCGCGCCGCATCGAACAGCCTCGTCCCAATGCGGGTATTCTGGTACCGCGGAGCCAGCGAGAGATCCAGATACGCCCCGATAATCCCCACTTCGTGGCTGAGGACGGGCTTTTCATACAGCTTCGTGCGATAATCGATCCACCGGGCGTCGTTGCGAATCGTCGAATAGCTCAGATCGCCCCACGCGTACGGATTGAACACATCGCAGAATTCCTGCAGGGCCTTCAGTCGGGAGGGAATGTACACGACCGGATCCATGACTTTGTTGGCGGCAGGAGTCTCCCATTCTTCTTGATCGCTTTCGGCACGAGTGATGCCTCGTTCGCCTGCCATGGGATTAAAGAGACCGTCCGGCACAAGCCGCTTCTGCTCCATGGCACAGTCGCGGAAAAAGGGAATCGATTTTTCGTCGAGGACCTGCTCATTTCCGCCGCAGTAGATTACCACCGAAGGATGTTTCCGGCATGCCTTGAGGATGTCGATCCATTCCGGCATCGTGAATCCCGAGGGGCCTTCCACCTGAATCAAAAATCCCAGTTCATCCGCCGCCTGCATGTACGGTTCGGAAGGCACCCACGTGTGGAACCGCAGCCAGTTGAAGCCTATTTCCTTATAGCGGCTCAGGATTTTTCGATAAAATTCCACATTAACAGGGGGGGTGCAGGTTTCCGGAAAGTAGGCGTGCTCACAGACCCCGCGGAGATAAATCGGCGTTCCGTTGAGTTTCAGACCCATCCCTTCCGGTGTCAAACGACGACGGCCAAACGATTGACTGTGCTGATCGATCACCTGTTTTTGCTTGTCCAGAAGAGTGATTTCCAATATATACAGTTTTGGTTCACGATCTGACCAGAAGTTCATGCGGCAGAAATCCGTTGTCCAGACAATATGGTTTTGATCAGCTTGTTGCGAACCGCTTGCCAGGCTTGCCCTGGTTTGCGGATCCCGCACGGTCCACTCGATGGAACCGCAGGACGCCAGATTCCCCTCCAGCTCCGCCTGCCAGTGCAGCCGTTCGGAATCCGGATACACATACAGGTCCGCGATGCGGGCCGGTCCGGAAATTTTCAGGGATACCGGACCGAAGATCCCTCCGCTCCTGCCTTTCCATCCCCGCAGCCGGCAGCCGCCGATGGAGCGGGTGTTCTGCACCGCGAGGACCAGATCATTGGATGTTCCATAGGAAAGAAATTCCCCCAGGGGCACCTGCCACGCCGTCGAATGGCCCACGTGATGATGGATCGGTTTGCCGTTCACATACACAACCGCTTCCGCGACGACATACCCCATGTTGAGCGTAATCTGCCGGCCCTGCCACTCCGAAGGCACATCGATGGATTTGCGATACCATCCGGTGCCGTACAGAAAAGGCAGCGATCCGTCGAGCGTGTTATCGGTGTAAATGGGAAACTCAAGGGGCTTGTAGGACGGATTGATTTTCGCATCGGGCCAGAGCGTCCTGGCCTGCTCCTGCGTAAACGTATCGTCCCAGCAGCCCGGTACGGGCATATTCGCGGTAAACGCCGAACCCGCCGGAACCGCTTCCGTCGCCTCCGCTGTGTAGGTAAAACTCCATTCCCCCGAGAGGTCCAGATTCTGGATCGTGGCGGATTCGCCCTGCGCCGCGGAATACAGAGTCGGTTGAATTGCGACGAGAATCATAAACAGGCGGATGAATGTGCGTAAAACCGAATAAAATGGGTGGTGCACCATTGCGTGGCTCCTGTACCGTGGGGTGTTCTATACTGTCCCCGGCATTGTAATCATCTCCAAAAAAAGTGCAATCCGAATCTCCGTTTTTAATTCGGATTATCGGTAAAAATCTTGCTCATTGGCACGAAATCCTTTATCCTGATCAATCCTTAGTATGGCGGACCGCCCGCCTCAATGGAATCGAGTCAGGAACATCGTATGAAAAAACGGCATCTTCCGATTTATACCCAGATTATGATCGGCTTGCTGCTGGGCGCGGGATTCGGCATCCTGGCGCATCGTCTGGGATTCGCGGCATTTGTGAATGACCATATCAGGCCGGTCGGGACCCTGTTCATCCGCCTGATTCAAATGATTGTAGTGCCCCTGGTCTTTGTCTCCCTGGTGGGGGGGACCGCCAGCCTCCGGGACCTCCGCAAGCTGGGACGCATCGGAAGCAAAACCCTGGCCTTCTATCTGGCAACCACGGTGATTGCAATCACACTCGGATTGGTGCTGGCGAATCTGTTTCAGCCCGGCAGGGGGCTCACCGAACAATCCGCCGAACTCCTGAATCCGGGTTCTTCCCCGGCGGGAATCCCCCCGGCCGTGAACCTGGAAAAACCGAAAATCAGGGACACCTTGATTAACATTGTGCCAACCAATCCGATTCAAGCCATGACCGAAGGAAACATGCTCCAGATTCTGTTTTTCGCCCTGATGCTCGGCATCGGCTTGACCGCTCTGCCCGCCGAACGCGCAGCGCCGGTCATTCAGGGGATGGAAATCCTCAACGACGCCATCCTCCGCATGATCCATCTGATTATGAAAACCGCTCCCTATGGCGTCTTTGCCCTCATCGCCGGCGTCTTCAGCGAATTCGGCCTGGGCGTGCTGATGCCGCTCCTGAAATATTTCCTGGTAGTCATCGTCGCACTGATTCTCCACGTCCTGCTGGTCTATGCATCGGCGATCAAACTCTTCAGCCCCATGAAAATCGGAGACTTTTTCCGCGGCATACGACCCGCCCAGCTGGTCGCGTTCAGCAGCAGTTCCAGCTCCGCCGCTTTGCCGGTCACCATGGAGTGCGCCGAGGAAAACCTGGGCGTCTCGCGCGATGTATCCAGCTTCGCCCTCCCGCTGGGCGCAACCGTCAACATGGACGGCACCGCGCTCTACCAGGGCGTCGCCGCCGTGTTTATCGCCCAGGCCTACGGCATCCACCTGGGAATCGCCGACCAGTTGACCATTATCCTCACCGCCGCGCTGGCGTCCATCGGTACGGCTGGTGTCCCGGGCGTCGGTATCGTCATGCTCACCATGGTCCTCGACAGCGTGGGCATTCCCCTGGAAGGCATTTCTCTCATTCTGGGTGTGGACCGTTTCCTTGATATGTGCCGCACCGTCGTGAATATCACAGGCGACGCCGTCTGTGCCGTGATTGTTTCCTCGTCCGAAGGAGAATGGAAGCAGCCGAATTCCGAAGAGTAAATAAGGGATTGTTTTTTCAGGCGGGAATCGTTTCCCTGGCAGGGGGCTGTTCCGCAATGGTGGAGGGAGTCAGATGATCGAACAACTTGCAGCAGATCCCATCGATTTTCTGCCGCTTCAGGGGAGAAAGGCTCGCGTCCCCCTTTTCCTTCCGCCAGACGGCCCTGGCGCTGTCCAGCAGGCCGGGACTCAATAGGCACATCGCCGGATGCTGAAGTCTCGCTCCCTCAGCCATCTCGCGCAGAAGATGCTTTTCCTCCCCCGTTAAATCCAGCGACTCCAAAATCTCCTCGAACAGTTTTAAAGGGTGAGCCGCGGTCGCGGGAGCCGATTCCCCCGGACGGGATCGGGAAGACAACAGAATCAAAAGCACAAAAAATACAAGAAGGGCTATCGTGATGCTCCACGCGGCTCCGTTCGACAGCGTATTCGAGGTAAACGTGCTGCGAATGGTCTGATATCGATGATACAGGTCAATCGCCCGAAGTGGCAAATACCCCTCCGCCGACAGGCTGCAAACCCGGATGGCCAGCTCATACAGAAACGGATTCATGTTGGTTCTCCGTTTGGTTCAATAGTTCCTGCAGGCTTGCCTCGCGGGGCATCGTCCGCATCAGCCACAGCGCGCTGCGGCGATGGCCGGGCCTCGGATCGTGCAGCATCTCCTGCATCGTCTGCCGCGCGGACTCCGCTTTCCACCGAAGAAGCGTTTTCAGCGAGTTCGCGCGGACGCGGGGGTGCGAATCTCGGCTGAATGCCTCCAGAATCGGCTGCGTATGGGTCAGATTCTGTTTTTCCGCCGCTTCCACCGCGTTGGCGCAGACCCGCGGATCCGCGTCATACAGGCGATCCACCAGACGTTTTTCCGCCTCCAGCGCCGCCGGCGGATGCAGTTCCCCCAGCGCCGCCACCGCGCAGCTTCGTACCCGCACATCCGGATCGTCCGCCAGATGAATGATCTCCGGCGCTGCCAACGATATCCGCTGAAGAGAACGCGCCATTTGAACCGCCCGAAGCCGCATCGCGGGATTATGGTGTTTCGTCAGCCGAATCCACCGCGCCTGTGCCGCCGGATCCAGTTTGAAAACCGCCTTGCCCGTCAGCCTTCGCCGGGCCGGGGGCATCCGGTCGAACTGCTTCCAGAACGAGACAAACGCCGTTCTTCGGAAAAACTGCTCCGCCAGCTCGCGCACCCGCCCATGATGGCTGCGAAGCTGACGCGACAAAATATGCGTCAGGTGGGGCGGTTGCAGCCGGACAATCTGCCGCAGCGCCTCCTCCGCCATGGGTTCATATCGCGAATGCAGCGTCTCCAGCAAAATTTCCAGCCGGTTCGGCGCTTGCATCGGTTCCAGCAGGGACAAAATCGCCATTCCCGCCTCCGCCTGGCAGTAGGCCAGCAGCCGATACAAAAACTCCGCCTTCTGGAACACCTCCGCCTGGAGATGTTCCGTTAAAAAAATCATCCCCTTCATCGCTTTGTCCGAAAATCCGCAAACCTCCACCGGCTCCTCCAGCCAGGCCGGATTCTTCATCCATTGAAGCCCGGACGCCGTGGAAGCGTCAAACCATTCCAGAATCTGTTCCGCCATCGCGGCCAGATACGCCGGTTCCGTCGTCCGAAGAAGAATGCGCGCGGCGTGTCCCCGCAGATGATGGTGCCGCAGCGCAGAAACCGTAAACCTCGCCAGCTCCGGATGTGGGCGGTTCTCCATCCATTCCTTGACCGCCGCGTGCTGCGCCTGCCACGGGTCCAGTGTCTCTCCCCAGAAATCCGTATCGGTCGCGGCGGCGTACAGCATCGCAGAAAGAATCGCCTGTTTCTGCTTGTGTAACGGGTATTGACGCACCGCGTTTTGCAGCGAACTGCGAAACAGAATGTTCGGATTTCTCCGGCCGCCAGATTCCTCCGGCCGCGGGGTGTGCGTACCAGATTCCGCGGTGGGGGGGGCGGCCCTCCCCATGCCAAGCGCAAGCGACTCCAGCGTCTGTCCCGCCTGCCACGCGATGGATTCCTCCCGGTCCCGCAGCAGCAGACAGACCAGGTTGGATAGCGAAAAAGCGTTCGCCCGGTAAATCATCGTCAACACATTGCTTCGGCTTTGACAATCCGGCAGATCCGCCGCCTGATACAAAGCGCCCGCAAGCCGCTCGATCCGAGCCGTCATCAGATTCTGCCAGTCAGCAGGGTACCGATGATAGCTTCGCACCAGTTCCAGCGTGGATTCCGTCCTCGCCCGGTCCAGAATCGTCTCCAGGATCGCCGTCTGATAGGGGGGTTCCGCTTTGGGAAGTGCCAATAGCAGTGCCGCGTCCGCCGCCGGGTTGTGCGAGCGGGTAAAAATGCTATAAATTGTCTTGGCCTGACTCATCTCCGGGTTTCATCCGTAAAACCATCGAAAGCAACGGTCCATCTTCTTATCTATCGGCCGGATAAGCGATTAGCCTTGATTTTTGGAAATGAAAACTTTCCTCTATTTTATCATAACTCGCTTGTTGTAAAATACTTATAAGCCATCGACGGACCCCCGGAAAATTGTCGGTTTCCCTGTTGCAGATTTTCGGATTTCGTGTACTGTATTCCCGGCACGAACTGGTACAGTGTTTCACTGAATTTTTTAAGGAATGAAACGATGAAAATCAGCAAAGTTGCGCAATCGGTAACCGCTTCGGTCACGATGGCCGTCACCGCACGGGCCAAACAGCTCAAAGCCGAAGGCATCGACGTCGTCAGCTTCGGGGCCGGTGAACCCGATTTCGATACCCCCGATTTCATTAAAGAAACCTGCAAAAAAGCACTCGATGCGGGTATGACCAAATACTGCCCCGCCGAAGGCACCCTCGACCTCCGAAAAGAAATCGCGCGCAAACTCAAGGAAGAAAACGGCTTACAATATACCCCCAAGCAGATTGTCGTCACCGTCGGTGCCAAACACGCTGTCTATGAAGCCATCCACGCCGTCGTGGACCCCGGCGATGAGGTCCTCATCCCCAATCCCTCCTGGGTCAGCTACCCCGAACCGCTCAAGCTCGGCGGCGGCACCCCCCGATACATCGAAACCTGCGAAAAGAACGACTACAAACTCACCCCTGCGATTCTCGAAAAAGCCATCACCCCCAAAAGCGTCCTGCTGATTCTGAACTATCCCAGCAACCCCGGCGGCTTCTGCTACAGTCCCGCCGAGCTGGCCGAGCTGGGCAAGGTCATCGCCAAAACGAAAATCGCCGTCCTCTCCGACGAGATTTATGAAAAACTCATCTTCGGCAATATGAAATTCCAGAGTTTTGCCGCCGCCTGCCCGGACCTCTACAACCGCACCCTCACCGTCAACGGCCTCAGCAAGAGCTACTCCATGACCGGCTGGCGAGTTGGCTACGTCGCCGCTCCCGAAGACGCCGCCAAAGTCATCGGCGAAATGCAGTCCCACATGACCTCCGGCCCGGCGACCTTCTGCCAGATCGCCTCCGTCGATGCCATGAAGCAGGGCGAAAAAGACATCCAGCGCATGCTCGCCGAGTTCGCCAAACGCGCCAAACACATTCATCAGCGGCTCACCGCCATTCCCCACGTCACCTGCATCGAGCCGACCGGCGCCTTCTACGCCTTCCCCAATGTCAGCCACTATTACAAAAAGCTCGGCGTCTCGGGCAGCGTCGAATTCTGCAACCGCCTGCTGGAAGAAGCCAAAGTCGCCTGCGTCCCCGGCGGCGGATTCGGCTGCGACAACAACATCCGTCTCAGCTTCGCCACCAGCATGGCCCAGATCGACAAGGGCATCGACCGCATCGCGGACTATCTCGCCAAAGCCTGATTTCAGATCATGGATTGAACATTCCAGCAGCGATACGAACCGGTAGGGGAGTAGTCCCCGCCGGTTCTTTCTTGAGGTTCCTGAATGCGATAGAAGTTACTTTTTCCCGAAAGAGAGGCTTTCATGCCGACCCAAAATCCTCTGCCTCGCATCGAACGGTTCGAACAACTCGCCTACGGCCTCTTTCTCCACTACGGCTTATACTCCCGGCTCGGCCGCGGCGAATGGGTCATGTTCCATGAAAAAATCCCGGTCGAAACCTACCGGAAACTCAAGGATCAGTTCACCGCGAAGGACTTCGACGGCCGCAGCATCGCCCGCCTCGCCAGGCAGGGCGGTATGAAATACGCCTGCCTCACCACCCGCCACCACGACGGGTTCAGCCTCTATGACACCCGCGGCCTCAATGACTATGACGCCCCGCACAGCCCCGCCAAACGAGACCTCGTCGCCGACTTTGTCCAGGGCTGCCGCGAGGAAGGCATCGTCCCCTTCTTGTATCACACCACCCTCGACTGGTATCAGAAAAGTTTTCAGGACGATTTCAGCGCCTATCTGAAATACCTGCGCGATTCCGTCGAAATCCTCTGTACGAATTACGGACCCGTCGGCGGATTCTGGTTCGACGGCAACTGGAGCAGGCTCGACGCCGACTGGCAGGAAGACGCCCTCTATCGTGTCATCCGGAAGCATCAGCCCGAAACCATCATCATCAACAACACCGGCATGAAAGCCCGAGGCAGGGTCGGCCATCCCGAAATTGACAGCGTCACCTTCGAACAGGCGCGCCCCGCCGCCGATGGCGCGCGGAAAACGGAAAAACATCTCGCCGTCGAAATGTGCCAGACCATCAACAAGCACTGGGGCTATGGCCAAAATGATTTCCATTATCTGTCCCCCAAAGAAATCATCGAACACCTCTGCGCCTGCCGAAAATCCCGCGCCAATTACCTCCTCAACGTCGGTCCCGCCGCCGACGGCGCCATCGCGGACTACGAAGCCGCCGCCATCCGCCGCGTGGGAGACTGGGTCCGCCTCGCCGGCCAGGTCTTCTACCAGGGAAAACCCTGCCAGATCCGGACCGCCGAACCCGATTTTGCATTGACCCTGGGCGAAAAAATCTATCTGTTCATCCATTCGCTCAATGTCCGGGGCCACAGCGATGTAACCCTTGTGGGAGGCCGTTCCGGACCGCGCGAATTCCAGGGCGTCCCGCAAAACATCCGCTCCGCCCGCTGGCTCGACAACGATGAATCCCTCCGGTTTACCCAGAATCCAGGCGGCTCATTCACCCTCCACGCCACCGATTACCCCTATGGCACCAACATGGTCGTCCGCATCGCCGAATTGACATAACCGGAAATTTTTCCGCCGCCGCTTGAAATCTCCGCCCCCGCCTTTCTATAATCAGGCAAGTCTGAAATCCCGGAGATTGGCTATGAACAGTCGAAACCTGCGATGGATGCTCGCATGCTGTGTGATGTTTGTCGTCGGCTGCAAAAAACAGCTCGATGTAAAACAGGATCAGGCCCCGCCTCCCGCAACAACCTCAAAAAAGGAATCCGCCATGAAAGAACGAACCGGCGCCGTCACGTTTAAAGGCAATCCCCTCACCCTGCTCGGCGAAGAACTGAAAGTCGGTCAGACCGCCCCCGACGCCGTGCTGGTCGGCCCCGCTCTCTCCGAAGTCAAACTCTCCTCCTTCGCCG
>CAZOTP010000106.1:0-7118 GCA_964582655.1 uncultured Pirellulales bacterium
AGTCATAATCCAAGCAAAAAGGAGGTATTCTTTTTTCCATGCAGCTCGTCCTGCGAGCAGAAATTGCAGAAACACCAGAAATGCCAGGATTTCCCGATTTTGTTTCGCAAACATCCAGCCGAGGACTCCATGAGCTTTGAATAATATTTCCGAAGGTGAGGTAACTATGAAAGGCGCCGAAGAGACAAAATACGGATTGCATATGAATCGGCCCGTTGCAGCTTTTTGCCACAGGAAGAAGGCCGCCAGGACAAAGCCAGGGATGGCATAAAGGAAGAATTTCTTGATTCGTTCCATCCAGGAGATTTTTTCAAAACAGCAATTGATCATTATGGCGGCAATAATCGCGAGGGATGTTTCTTTGCTGAGCACCATCAGGGTACCGCAAACCAGGTACCCCGGCATGTTCTTCCTCAGTGTATAATAGACGGTCGTCACGCCCAATGCCGTGATCGGCATATCCCCCTGATACAGCCCTGCCTGAGCGAAAAACAAAGGTGTGGCGAATATAAACAAAGCTCCCATCGCTCCTGCGGTTCGGTTCACAAGAAGTCTGCCCAATAAAAACGTATAGCACAACACCAGAGCTGCAAAGATCGTTGCAAAAAGATGCGATGCCGTCAAAGGATCAAAACCAGATTTGATCGCCACCGCCAGAAGGAGGTAAAGCACGGGAGGGTGCCCAAAAAAGATCTCCGCAGGATGGTATCCCGGAAATGCTCGAAACAGGCTTCCTTGGGAAAGCCAATACGCCGGATCTATATAGGCTCCCTCGTCTCCATGCTGGGGAAGCTTGAAGACGGCCGCTTTGCTTACAAAAAGCAGTACGCATAATAAAAAGAGAATCAGAGCATCCAGAAAACGATTGTGCTTTGATCTCAAGTTTGTATCTTGATTTGTCATCTTGCGTACTCCAGCGGATTATTGGCATCCTGCCAATGCTTATCCATTTCGAAACGGCTACAGACTACATCGGGATTATACGGCAGAATTATTGAGGCAATTGCACTGTCTGAAAAATGCCCCTGTTCCAAAATCATATCGTGAGAATTGAATACGAGAATTGACCCTTTGTGAAAAACTCTATATAATACACTGTTTTGCACAAGTATCAACTTAAGTGATTGATTAGCAGCAGGTTATACCAGCCGTTGCGTCGAGGCCAAGTCGCCCCGGCGCAGGCTTATAAAGGATTGTTATGACACAACTGGAACAGGCACGAAGAAAGACGATCACGCCGCAGATGGAACGGGTAGCGCAGCGGGAGGGGGTCAGCGGGGAGAGGATCTGTCAGGAGATCGCGGCGGGTCGGCTGGTGATTCCGGCCAACCGCGTCCATCTGGCGGGAAAACTGGATCCGACCGGCATCGGTCGGGCGATTACCACGAAAATCAACGCCAACATCGGGGCCTCGCCTCTGGATTCGGATGAGGTCAACGAGCTGTCCAAGATGGAAGTCGCCCTGAAATTCGGTGCCGACGCGGTAATGGACCTTTCCACCGGAGGCAACGTCGATCACTGCCGCTGCAACCTGATCGACCATTGCCCCGTGCCGATGGGCACCGTCCCGCTCTACGAAATGATTATCCACAGGTCCATCGACGAGCTGACTCCCAAGGAGATTCTGGATACCTGCCTGAAGCAGGCCCAGCAGGGCGTTGACTTTTTCACAATCCACGCCGGTTTGCTCCAGGAATATCTGCCATTGACGAAAAACCGCATCATGGGCATCGTTAGCCGGGGCGGATCGCTCCTGGGGCAGTGGATGGTCCATCACAACAGGCAGAATCCGTTTTATGAAATCTTCGACGATATCTGCGACATCATGCGGGAATACGATGTGTGCTTTTCGCTGGGGGACGGTCTGCGTCCCGGATGCCTGGCCGATGCCACCGATGAGGCCCAGATTTCCGAACTGCGGACGCTGGGCGAACTGACGCAGCGGGCGTGGGAGAAAGGCTGTCAGGTGATGGTGGAAGGTCCCGGGCATGTGCCGTTCAACCAGATTGAATATAACATGAAAATCCAGCGGGAAATCTGCCAGGGCGCTCCATTTTATGTACTCGGTCCGCTCGTGACCGATGTCGCGCCCGGCTATGATCACATCACCAGCGCCATCGGGGCCACCGCGGCCGCCTATTACGGCGCCGCTTTCCTCTGCTATGTCACCCCGCGCGAACATCTGGGTTTGCCCTGTCTCGATGATGTCCGGCAGGGGGTAATCGCGTATAAGATTGCCGCTCACGCCGCCGACGTTGCTCTGGGAATCGGCAACGCCCGCCAGTGGGACGACAAGCTCAGCAGAGCCCGCGCAGATCTGGACTGGAAAACGCATCTGGACCTGGCGCTGGATTCCGAGACCGCCCGCCGCATGCACGACGAGAAGAAACTGCCCAACACGGACCACTGCACCATGTGCGGCAAGGACTGGTGCAGCGTGCGGATCAGCAAAGCTCTCCGCGAAAGCTTGTAGCATACGTTTTCTGTTTCCATTTACATTGACATTCAATAGCCCGGTCTGAACTCCTGATTGTGGGGAGGTGTGTTTTTTGTCATTTCTGCCATTTACATACTGATTACGGTTTGATTCCGGTCAAGACAAGCGAACCGGCATTTTCCAAAAATCCTCGCGATAAAAAACTGGACATTTTCATTGTTCCTGCGAAAATAAGACCCAATCCGAATCTTTGGAAGATTTTGTAAGGCGTTATTTGATAAATAGTTGCAGTCATGGAGGACATGCATGAGCAGGCGGACCCTTTTAGGCGAAATCCTTTCGAATCGCCTCCTATTGGCCGATGGCGCGATGGGGACCATGCTCTATCAGAAGGGCGTCTTTCTCAACACGTGCTTCGATGAACTCAACCTGACCAATCCCAAGCTGGTTCAGGGAATCCATGAAGAATATATCCGCGCGGGAGCGGATTTTGTGGAAACCAACACCTTCGGCGCCAACGAATTCAAACTTGCCAAATTTGGTCTCGCGGAAAAAGTCGAAGAGATTCTTAGCGCCGGGGTTCAGATTGCCAGATCCGCCGCGGATAAAACAGGAGCGTTCGTCGCAGGCGCCGTCGGTCCCCTGGGCCGGGAACTGGCTCCTTATGGCACTCTCTCGCCTGAGGAGGCCCAAACAGCGTTTGCTCGTCAGTTTCGCGCTCTGGCAGAAGGGGGAGCGGACTTTTTGATTTTGGAAACGTTTTTGCAGCCGGCGGAGCTGCTTCTTGCCATCGAAACCGCATGGCAGGAATGCGACCTGGAAATCATCGCCCAGCTCACGGTCAATCAGAATCAGGAAACCCATTACGGTCAATCCCTTTCCGAGGCGATTCGCTCCATCGCCCATCACCCGGCAGTGACCGCCGTGGGGCTCAACTGCTCCATCGGGCCTGCGATCATGCTCAGCGCCATCGAAACTCTTCGTGCTGTCACCAACAAGCCGATTTCCCTCCAGCCCAACGCCGGACTGCCTCGCGAAGTGGAAGGCCGAAAAATCTACATGTGCACCCCGGAATACATGGCCGAATTCGCCAAGCGATTTTATGAAAAAGGCGTGAAAATCATCGGCGGCTGCTGCGGCACAACACCGGCGCACATCGAACAGATGGTTCGAGCCGTGCGATCTCTGGAAAAAGCGGCTGCGCGAAAACCCGCCCCGCTTTCGATTGCGGTTGCTGACAGGGAAAAACCGAAGGAATCTCCCGAAATCCCGCTTGCCAGCCGGTCCCGCATCGGGCAAAAGCTGACCTCGGGCGAATCCATTTTCTCCATCGAAATCACTCCTCCCCGCGGGATCGATCTGGCCGGAATCCTTGCCAAAGCAAAGCTCTGCGTCCAGTATGGCATCGACGCGGTCAACATTCCCGACGGGCCCCGCGCCAGCAGCCGAATTTCCCCGATGATTACCGCGGTGAAAATTCAGCAGGAAACCGGGCTGGATACCATACTGCATCTGTGCTGCCGGGATAAAAATCTCCTCGGTTTGCAGTCCGACCTCCTCGGGGCCTACGCCATCGGCTTGCGAAATATGCTCCTGATTACCGGGGATCCGCCCAAGCTTGGCGAATATCCGGATGCCACCGGCGTTTTCGACATCGACTCCGTAGGACTCACCTCTGTCGTCCATCGCCTCAATCGCGGCATTGACATTGGCGGCAATGCGTTTTCCCCGCCTGTCGGCTTTACGATAGGCGTAGGCGCCAATCCTGTCGCGGCGGATCTCCCTCGTGAAATCGACCGCTTCAAGGCCAAAGTGGACGCCGGCGCGGAATACGCGATTACCCAGCCTGTTTTCGATTCGGATATGCTTCTTCGATTTCTGGATGCGGTCGAATCCCATCGCATTCCCGTTCTTGCGGGCATCTGGCCCTTCACCAGTTTCAAAAACGCCGAGTTCATGGCCAATGAAGTCCCCGGCGTCGTTGTTCCTCCGGCACTTCTTGGGCGGATGAGCAGGACCGTTACGCGCGAAGAAGGCCGGAACCTCGGTATTGAAATCGCCCGCGAAATGATCGGGCAAATTCAGCATCGCGTGCAGGGCTTCGCCGTCAGCGCTCCTTTTGGAAACGTGCATATTGCCCTGGCGGTTCTGAACAAAGTTTCCATCATCGAACTTCCAAAAATGCAGTAGCGGATTAATTGTTATGAACACCCAATCCTCAAATCCCCATGAAATGTACGCCGCCGGTCCCCTTAACGTGGAATTGATCGCGATGACTCCGGCTCCGGAGTCCGTCATCGAACAGGCCGGCCGCACCTGTTACCTGAGCTTCGATAAAATCGGCGCGGACTCCTCTTCCCACTTTATCCACCGTCTGATCCAGATGGGGCACGATTCCCCGCTGGAACACGCCTGCGCGACGTTTCGCATCAAAAACGCTTCCCGCGCCATGACCCACCAACTGGTCCGGCACCGGCTTATGTCCGTCTCCCAGCAGTCCCAGCGCTATGTGGAGGAGGAGAACTTCCGCTACGTGATTCCCGAATCCATTGCTCCGCAGGACCGCGAGGAATACCATCGCGATATGGAAACCATTCGGCAGATGTATCAAAAATGGCGGCAGAAGGGGCTCCTCCGCGAAGACGCGCGGTTCGTGCTGCCCAACGCCTGCACCAGCGAAATCGTCGTTTCCGCCAACTTCCGCGAATGGCGCCATATCCTCCGCCTGCGGACCTCCAAAAAGGCCCAGTGGGAAATCCGCATCGCCTGCCTCCATATCCTCGAAATCCTGAAACAAAAAGCCCCCCATTGCTTCTTCGACTTCGAGGGGGCGGAACCGGAATGAATTCCCCCTCCCGATCTGGACAATCTTCGCAAACCGAGGATATTGGCGGAGTACATCCGATGAGCGTTGAAGGCGCCCAGATGCGTCATCGCGCCCGAAGCCTGCTTTTTCTGTGCCTGGCCGCCGGGGGAGTGGGATTTTCCATGTCTCTGCAAATCGCCCTGAACGCCAATTTTCCCGCCGGGGAACTGGGACGTACCGGGTTTCAGCAGGGACTTCTGGAGATGTTCCGCGAAAGCTGCGGCATTTTCGCGCTGGGAATCCTCGTGCTCCTCGCCGGGATGGCGGAATCACTTATCGGAGCGATATCCCTGCTGTTTCTCGCGGTGGGGCTGGGATGCTATGCGTTTGTCCCCAGTTTTTTCTGGCTTATCCTGGCCAGTCTGGTGTTCAGTCAGGGGCTGCACATCTGGATGCCGCTGCCCAATTCCATGGCCCTTGCCCTGGCTGAACGGGGGCAGGAAGGAAAAATGGTCGGCCGAATCCAGTCCGCCGCCGCCGCAGGCGCGGGATTGGGGCTTGTCTGCGCCCTGACGCTTCATCTGCTTGGTGTGAAGATTCGTCCGCTTTTCCTTCTTGCCGGAAGCACCTCATTCCTTGCCGCGGCATTCTGTCTTTTTATTCCACGGGGCATCAAGAGCGAAAAACCCCGGCTTGTCATTCGAAAAGAGTACGGTCTTTATTATCTCCTGAATTTTCTGGAAGGCTGGCGAAAACAAATTTTTCTCGCTTTTTCCGGATATCTCCTCGTCAAGGAATATGGCGCCACGCTCACCACGCTGCTGATTCTCTGGATCATCACCCAGGGGGTCGGCTGGTTTTCATCACCCGCCGTCGGACGGCTTATTGACCGCGTCGGAGAGCGGAGCGTGCTGGTTTTTTATTATGCCTTCATGACCCTCTGTTTCATGGGCTATGCGTTTATCCGCCACCGTTTTATCCTTTACGGCGTTTTTCTACTCGACAGCTGCTTTTTTGTTTTCGCCATGGCTTTGACCACCTACATCGGCCGGATGGTCCCGCCCAATGAAAAAACCATGACGCTGAGCATGGCCGTCGCGGTCAATCACATCGCGGCTGTCACGATGCCTTTTGCCGGCGGTCTTCTGTGGAAATACCTCGGTTATCAGTGGACGTTCCTGGTCGGTTCCGCCGCGGCCGCCGTCAGTATTCTGGTAGCTTTGAGAGTACCGGTAAAATCCAAAAAATAATCGCGAAAGAATCAGATGGGGTATCATAAATCATTATATGTCAATATGTTATAATCTTTATGATAAAAATTTTCTAACATTCTGAACCATCGAATGTCTTTCCTTTTAGTTGCGAACCCGCACAATGAAACAGGCGTTGCGAAAGGAGCAAACCATGAAAACTCGACGAACCCTAGCACTCGTGGCTGCCTTGTTGACCTTCACTTTTATCGCCATCCCCGCCGCCCAGGCCGGCCATCACCACCATCATGGGCATCATTCTTTTGGAGTGTATGTAGGTCTGCCTGGTGTCGATTTCGTTTTCGGAAGACCCTGTTATCCCGCACCGGTTTATTATTATGAGCCGGCCCCGGTGGTGGTCTATGAACCTGCGCCAGCTCCGGTAGTAGTCCGGCCTGCTCCAGTCGTGGTTCGATCCGCACCGGTAGTCGTGTACCGAGAACCCGCTGTTGTGTACACAGCGCCGAGACCGGTCCGCATCCGCGTCTATCCGCACCGTTATTAACAGACTGTGCGAACAATCGGTACTTCTGAAAGTACAACCAAAACCAATCCGGCGGCATACCCACACGTGCTGCCGGATTATTTTTGTTTAAAAATCCTTTTTTCCTGCTTTTGATCCCAC
>CAZOTP010000106.1:7218-10077 GCA_964582655.1 uncultured Pirellulales bacterium
GATCCCACCAAACTGGCCTTGACATAAACCCAGAATTTTCGTAGAATGCGGTTTGAATGAACGATGAAAGTGTAAATCCCATAGGAGCCGAGGAAAACAGTCCCCCATTTCCCCATGTATAGATCCTTGTGTTATTGTATGCTTGCGATTGGCGGGGGTGTGAGTTTTGGGCCGTCCTCTCACTATGCCTATGGGGAACAACCGAATTCATTTCTTGCTTTTGTCAATGCCGACGAATATCCAGCTTTGTCTGTCACACGTTCTTTTTTTGTCGCGGAAACGGAGCATTTCTCCGTGGCGCATGATTCCCAGCTTGCAGAGGCGCATCGGATCGCGGATCATCTGGAGCGGGCCTATCAAAAATTTTATGCCTTCTTTCAAAATCAAGGGTTTACCCTTCAGCCTTCCGAAGAGAGACTCGCGTGGATTTGCTTCTGCGACAGGGATTGTTTTGGTCGATATTCCGTGTGGGCAGACCGCAGAGATCTTTCCCGACTGGCCGGATACTATTCCGCGAAAACCAATCGCGTTGCCGTCCTGACCCCTTTGCCCCCTCCGCCCGTTCCGAATGCCAAATCGCTCGATGCGTATAATCCCGCGCTGATTGCTCCGCTGTCTGCGGATCTTGCGGGTGAACCTGTCGAATCCCTCAAATATTCGCACGAACTGGCCCATCAGCTCGCGTTTAACAGCGGTCTGCAAAAACGCAGAGTAATGTATCCGCTGTGGGTTTCGGAAGGGATTGCCACCGCATTCGAAGCCGCGTGTGATCGTGAATTCAAACCGCTTCGGGGTCGGCGGCTTGCGCAGATGGGAAAAGAGAGCCGTTTGATTCCCTTGCCGCATTTTGTTTCGACGACCCGACTGCCCGGCGATTCCCGAATCGAACAAGATCTCTACGCCCAGGCGTGGGGCTTGTTTCATTTTCTGTCCACGCATCGTCTGCCGGAATTGAAAATCTATCTTCGTTCGTTCCATCATTTGGAGCCCCGGCGGCGTTCTCCGGAAGAGCTTCATCGAGAATTTCTCGCCGCGTTTGGTTCCATTCCGCTTCTGGAGAATGCCTGGAAGGAATTTGTTTTCTCTCTTCCGGAAGATTCCTCGCGCGATAACGAAGAATCCCAGAACTTCTGAGCATTTTACTTTTCGTTTTCTTTTTCTCCGTCGCATTTGGAAGAATCCCTTCTCTTGCCATGGCTTGCCAGGCTGAACTCTGGAAAAAACGGGAGTCGGCGGATCATGTATTTGTTAATTCGCTTTTGCCAAATTCCTTATCGTTTTTCCGGCGGAACCTTTTCCATAATATAATCAGGAAGGAGAGGGGGATGTGTTTACTCGTGAGCGCGGGAGGACCGGAAAGCAGGGAAGGTCGTGTGGACCTTCCAGTCCCTCGCGTGTTCGTTCCCATGATTTTGTACAAGGAGTTTGATATGAATACTCGAAACAATAAAAAATGGTTTTGGCTTGCGGTCAGCTTCGCGATAACAGGACTGGCCATTACGCCCGTACTCAGCGACACGAACCCATATGATTATGCCGGCAGCACGCCTCCTGGGAATCAGGCAGACGCGAAAGAGATGGAAATGCACACGAGAGCCGGAATTGAAGGTAGAACCGGTTCGCTGCAAAGCGTTCGCAAATTGACGGGGAAAGCGGTGTATAATCCGCAGCAGGAAAAGCTGGCGGCCATCCATGAAGTGATTCTCGATGACACGAAACACACCGTGGTGTATGCCGTCCTTTCCGCGAACGATTGCTTCTATCCCGTTCCGTGGACGGCTTTGGACACGGGTCTCAATTCCTATGTCCTCGACATTCTTCCGGAAAATCTGGCAATGGCGCCAAGTTTGAAAGTGATGGACACGGCCATCCTGGGCAGCGCGGATTTTGAAAAGAAAGTTCACGATTTTTATTCCAAACAAATTGACGCCGTTCAGAAAAAAGGATTTGTTGAAAAAAGCATCGTCTGGATGCACGAGAAGAAAGTTTCGGTGACAGGGAAACCGGAGAACATTCATCTTTCTTCCACCCTCCGCCGACTGGGCATGGATGTGGAGAATCTAAAGAACGAAACGATTGGCGAACTGCACGATATCCTCTTTGACGTGCGCCAGGGGAATCTGGCCTACGGACTTGTGTCATTCGGCGGTTTTTTGGGTTTTGCGGAAAAAACCGCGGCTGTTCCCTGGTCCGCGTTTCGCTATCTGCCGGACCGGGGCGTCGAACAACTGCATGCCGAACGGCAAACGCTGGAAGCGGTTGTGATTCCGAAAAACAACCACCAGAAACTGAACGAGCCTCTGTTTGCCCGCCAGGTCCATGATCGGTTCGATCTGGAACCGTATTGGGATGTCTATGGTTTTGTCGCACCCACGGAAGAACCGTTGTCTGATCGCGTGTGGCTTCCGGACAGCAGCTACAACCGTCGATTCGATGCTTCTTCGATCCTCACCCTTTCGTCGTGCACCATTAAAAAAATCGGCTCGTTTACACCGGAACCGGGCTCGACTTCCGGGCTGAAACTGAAAGTGTCTGCGCCGGACGGGCGATTGCACATTGTCCATGCGGGGCCGCAGACGCACTATCTGCAGCAGGATATCCGCTTCAAAACCGGCGAACAGATCACGGTAACAGGCTCCAAGGTCAAACTCGATGAAAAAACCGTGATTCTTGCAACGGAGATTCGCCGGGGCTACGAGATCTTTCTGCTGCGGGATGCCCAGGGAAAACCCCTCTGGAAACTGCAGATGCCGGAAGAACATCCATAGATTCGTTCTGCCAGGTAATAATCCATAAGTAAGGTCGGGTTTCAAAAAGGAAGGCGGGCAAGGATTGCCCGAAGGGGGTTTTTTTGCGCGC
>CAZOTP010000107.1:0-3861 GCA_964582655.1 uncultured Pirellulales bacterium
CGGCGAGAAAAGTGAATGGCGAAAAGTGAAGGGTGAAAACGGGGCGGGGTTTCCGCGGGGGGATATTTTTTTGGCCGGGAGATACACGCTAAGCTGGATGTGCCGGTGGGATTGATTGATGTATCGAAAGGGGGAACAACAACCGGAACGTGGACGAACCGGCAGGGGTATGAGCAGGTGGAATCGCTGCGGCATTATTTGAAAGGGATGGACCAAGCGGATCGGCAGTATCGCCAGATGCAGGGGGAATCTCTGGCGGCATATGGGATATGGTTGACCGAGGCGGAAGAAACATGGCAGGAAGGTTTGGCGGTTCCTTCCCCGCCGATATGGCCGGAGCATCCGAGGCAGGACCGTAAATATCACAGCAGCCTCTACAACGCGATGATTCATCCGATTGTACCCTATGGAATACGCGGAGCGCTATGGTATCAGGGCGAAGCGAATGTATGGGGCGATGACGGGATGATGCATCGGGATCGCATGAAGGCGCTGATCGGTGGATGGCGAACCGTATGGGGCCAGGGGGATTTCCCGTTTTATTATGTACAATTGGCTCCCTATTTTTATTCCCGGCGCGATCTGAAAATGAAGCCGGATTGTCTGCCTCGCCTGTGGGAAGGCCAGCGTGCTGCGATGCAGATCCCCCATACGGGGATGGCGGTGACGAATGATCTGGTGGATGATATCTATGATATCCATCCGGCTCAGAAAGAAGAGGTGGGCAAGCGGCTTTCGCTGTAGGTGCTGGCCAAAACCTATGGCGTGAAGGAGCTTGTCTATTCCGGCCCCTTGTACCGGTCCATGACGGTGGAGGGGAACAGAATTCGCGTGTATTTCGACCATACCGGCAGCGGTCTGGCCAGCCGGGATGGAAATCCGCTGAGCTGGTTCGAGATTGCCGGCGCGGATGGGAATTTTTCTAAGGCTCAGGCGGAGATCGAGGGGGATACGGTTGTTGTGTGGAGCGAGTTGGTCCACCAGCCTTCCACGGTGCGGTTTGCATGGCACTGCGAGGCGATGCCGAATCTGATGAACAAAGAAGGCTTGCCCGCCGCCACCTTCCGCACGGACCCATGGTGGAAATAAGAGCGGGAAAACCAGATTTTTGGAAAAAGGCGATTTCCATGCGGGATCATATTGGAATCGGTTAAAAGAGGCAATAGCGGATTATCAGGGCTCGGTGGACAGAAGCCAGGACTGGGCGAGCAGGGAGGTGTCTTGGAAGTTGACGGTGCCGTCACGGTTCATATCCGATCCCACGCAGTACCAGTTCAGCCAGGAGCAGTCCGTATCGGTCCAGTGACGGGAAAGGATTTCAAGGTCTCCCGAATCGGTGCGGCAGTCGCGGTTGTAGTCGCCGGAGAGCCAGGGGTGACCCGCGTCGCCGCAGACGGGTGCAAAGGCATAGAATTGCCAGTTTTTGGCAAGTCGGGCAAAATCGAGCAGATTGACGAGGCCATTCTGGTCGATGTCGGAACGGAGGCACAGGGCGTCAGAGGGATAATAATTCCCGATCCCCCAGTAGCCGGCCATGGCCTCAAAATCCAGGAGATTTACACCGCAGTCCCAGACAATGTCCCCGGCCGGATGATCGGCGGGATTGGAGCCGCACGTGGGGGGGAGGGCATACTGGTCTTTGAGGTCAAAGCCCAGTATCGCTCGCTGTGTATCGACAACGATGCGGTTGAAGGGGCCTTCGACGATGTCGAAAGACATGGTCGCGGAAGCGGCAATCAGATTGGTGCCGAATACCCCGTCAAGAATGATCGGTTCTCCCGTGTGTTCATCGATGGTTCCGATATTGGCGACGATCACGGAGGGATTGTCATAGACCAGCGCAAACGCCTGCCGGGTGGGAATGCGAATTTCATCGAGAATATACCCGGGAGCTTCAATGGCCCCTCCGATGCCTCCGATGGGAAGGGTGAAATCGGGGGGAATGACGGGAGTCCCGTTAGCGTCGGTCAGTCCGAGCTGATGGGCCTGGGCGATGGAAATCATGCTGACGGACGCCCCGGTGTCGAACAGCCAGTCGCCGGAGCTGGTAAGTGCGTTTTTAAGGATGGAAATATTCGTAATGACGGGATTATAGGCGAGGACAGGCAGCGTGCCGGTGTTTTCCGGATGGGTGCGGTTGAGGAAATTGGTAAAGTGGATGACGACTTCGAAATCGACAGGAGGAATGGAGGGATCGTTGGATTCCTTCACGGATGCATAAAAATAATCGGTAAGAGTATCAAGAGGCGTAGGATCAAGGACAATGGTTTTTCCGGCCATGGCGGGAATGCCCAGAATATCCAAAGCCCCGACGAGAGGATCGGCTTCTTCAAGAGTGAGCTGAAATGACCATGCCCCCAGATCGGATTGGTAGGTGGATGGATTCAGGGGATCGGCCGCCCCATAATCGGCGAGCGCCAAATAGAGGGGCTTCGAGACGCCAAAATACTGTTCGCCGCCAACGCCGACATCGACAAAGGAAGAATTCAGATCGAACGGAATGCCGAGAATCTCCGCGGTTTCGAGGGAGAGGACAATTCCGGATGCCCCGGTGTCGAAATAGGCGTCCACGGGGGCGAACCCATATTCAGGGTTCTGGAGAGGGGGTCCGCCGGGAGTTTGGCGGAACAAGGCCCAGATATGGGGGATGTCGAGTCCCACCGGAAGCGTTCCCCCAATGTGAAGATCATCGGCGAGGACCAGGGCGGGGGAGAAGGATAGGCACAGAATGAACACAATCCGTCCGAGCCTTTTGGGGTTGCAAATGGATCCGGATATGCGGGTTTTCATTCTCATCCTCAGCGGCAAGCATCTCTATCCCTATATTATATCGAAAATTGACCGGGATGAAAATAGATTCATAAAAATGCCGATAACATCTTGGGTGATATTGAATTATAGCCAAAGTCCGATAACCTGGAAGGCCTGAGCGATGAAATTGGAAACCGGTGCGCGGAAACGGGTAGGCGAATGGGCATTGGCAATGGTGCTGGCCGCTACAGCGGTTTGCGCTGCGGCGGAGGGGGGAAATACCCAGGCGGGAAAATCGACCATGGAACCGCCGGCCGCCGTCCCTGTGAATGGCGGGGATGCCGCCGGGCAGGAAAAATCTGCGGAACCGGCGGAAAAAGCCAAGGCGACGTCCGAAATTCAACTTACAGAAAACGTCACAACGGATAAGCTAGCGGTGGAAGTAAAGGGGGTACCCGAATCCGCAAATGAAGTCCTGGCGAATCCGGACGCAGTCCCACCGGTATCAGCGAAAGCGGAAAATCCCTGGAATCAGAACAGGCTATTCTGGGAGCGGAGTTATCATCGACAGGTGACGCCGGAGATGTTCCGGTTGATTGAATACCCGTATTATCGCGGAGGCAAGGCCTTTGATCCGGAAGAGGAAGCGACGGTGCCCTCAGGCAACGATGGCGGAAAGGATGCCCAAACGGCGGAAAATACCGAACCGGTGAAAAATTCCGCCCAGCCTGAACCGGTGCAATCCAAAGCGGCGGCAGAATCACCCCCCGCGGAAAATGGGACTAAAGGAGATTTGACGGAGGCTGGGGGAACATCCACGAAAGAATCATTAGAAAACAATCTCCCTTTGACGCAGATGTATGAAGTGGTTCGTTTGACTTACCGCTGGCGGGAGATGAATGAATCCGAATCCTTTGCCCTGGAGGTGCTTCGGTCGGTGGAACTGACGCGGACTTCCACACAGATTTACCAGATCAGGCCGGAACTGGCGATTGCCGTGAAGCGGTCGCTGGGCGGCATCGGCATCCTCAATTTGACGTTTGACCGGACGATTCGCGCTGTCTGGCGGCGAGTGCGGCCACGGGGGCTGGCACGAGAGGACGGGGGGCG
>CAZOTP010000107.1:3871-10065 GCA_964582655.1 uncultured Pirellulales bacterium
GAGCAGGCCCAGTATGAAATCGCGCATCTGAGAAAATTGATGGCCGATTTGGAATCCTCCATCACCCAGTTGGCCAGCCAGAATGACAAAATCAGCATGGAACTGGGGCTGGGGGCAATTAACAGGGACAGCCCGTTTGGGACTGCCCCGGAACCAATCCGGTTTTCGTATCTTCCGCAGGGGATCGAAGTGAATTCCCGCCCGGTTTCCGTCGTGGAAGCGGCCTCCAAACCCTGACGAGACCCGCCATGAAAACACAAACGATTTCCCTGGGGCATTCGCCCGATTCTGACGATGCGTTCATGTTTTACGGCCTGGCCAGCGGTGCGGTAAATCCAGGCAACTATCGATTTACCCATATCTTGCAGGATATTCAGACGCTGAATGAATGGGCGAGGGAAGGGAAGCTGGAGGTGACGGCCGCTAGCGTGCACGCGTATGCGTATCTGCAAAAAAACTATGTGATTCTTTCCAGCGGCGCGAGCATGGGAGCAACGGGATTGGCCGAATATGTAACGGAGGATGGGGAACGGATTCCGGCATCAAGGGGCGGTACAGGGGCCCAAGGGCCTTTGCTGGTCGCAAGGGAGCCGTATGCGCCCGAAAACCTGACCTGCAAACGCATCGCGATCCCCGGAACACTGACAACGGCGTATCTGACACTCCGGCTGGCCTTGGGCGATTGTCGGACGGAAGTAATGCACTTTGATGCGATTCTGCCGGCGGTGTGCGAGGGGAAAGCGGATGCGGGCCTGATTATTCACGAAGGCCAGCTTACCTATGCGGCGCATTCGTTATACTGTTTGCTGGATCTGGGGGTCTGGTGGTATGAGAAAACGGGCTTGCCTCTGCCTTTGGGATGCAATCTGATCCGCCGGGATCTGGGGCCGGAAGCGATGGCGGAAATCAGCGGCATTTTGCGGAAAAGCATTGTCTATGGCCTGAAGCACCGGCGGGAGGCCCTGGATTATGCCGGTCAGTTTGGCCGTGGCCTGGACCGGGAACAGGCGGATGAATTTGTGGGGATGTATGTGAATCAATGGACGGTGGAGTATGGGCCTCGCGGACGGGAGGCGGTCCGTCGCCTGCTGAGGTGCGGGCGGGAGAAAGGACTGATTCCGGCGATCGATGATCCGGAGTTTGTCTGAATGAGCGGGAAAGGATGGCGGTCGGGACGCTCAAAATCAATGAGGGATATTGCCGCAAGATTGGTTGCCGTTACACGGGCAGAGTTTCCTGGGCAAAGAGTTCCTTGGCCTCACCGACTAGATAAAAGCTGCCCGTGATGCAAATCAAATCGCCTGTGGTGATGGCAGGTTTGGCTATCCGGAGCGCTTCTTGCAGGTTGGCGGCGGTCTGGCACATTTTTCCGCAATCTTCGGTGTAAATCTGGGCCAGTTCGGACGGCATGGCCGAACGTGGGGAATTGACGCGAGTGAATATCACTTTGTCGGCTCCATAACGAAGTTCATGTAGCATGCCTTTGATGTCTTTGTCTTCGCAGCAGCCGAAGATGACAATCATGGAGTCATACGGAATGTGCTGCCCGGTCGCCTGAATCAGCGCCCGGATGCTGGCGGCATTGTGGGCGGCGTCCACCAGAATGCGCGGGTCGTGGTGAATCATTTCCATTCGACCGGGAAGGGTAGTTTTGGCCAATCCCTCAGCGGCTTGCTCATCGTCGATTTTGAATCCGCAGTTTTTCAAAGTATCCAGCAGCGAAAGCGCCAGACCGCAGTTGATCGCCTGATGTTCACCCAGGACAGGAACGGGAACATGCTCAAACCGGCTGGTGGGTGTCGTCAGGCAAATCCGGTTGTGCGGGCCGAGGGTGCGGGAGGATTCAAAACGATAGGAAAAATCAATCTCTTTCCCGGCAAACCGGAGGGATGCCCCGGCTTTCGAGGCTTCTTTCTTGAGAACCTTCATAGCTTCCGCATCCTGCAAAACCGAGATCGCGGGAACGCCCTGCTTGAAGATACCGGCTTTTTCCTTGGCAATCTGGGAAAGCGAATCCCCAAGTTGCCGCGTGTGGTCAATGCTCAGGCTGGTGATTCCGACTACGGCGGGATTGAGAACATTCGTGCTGTCCAGTCGGCCGCCCAGACCGGTCTCCACAATCGCCAAATCGACTTTTTCTTCGACGAAGTGCATGAACGCCAGTGCGGTCATAATTTCGAAAAAGGTAGGCGGATCGCTGCTCATCGACGACACAAACGGTGCGATTTTCCGAACCGTTCGGGTCATCGCCGCTTCGGAAATCATATGCCCATTGATGCAAATTCGTTCCCGGAGATCAAGAACATGAGGCGAGGTATATAGGCCCACTTTGTAACCGTTGGAAATGAGCATCTGAGAAAGCATGGTGCAAGTGGAGCCTTTGCCCTTGGTCCCCGCGACATGCACCGATACAAGTTTCTTATGGGGATTGCCGAGTTTTTTGAGCAGATTGCTCATCCGGGTGAGATTGAAGGTGTCTTCGTTGTACCGAAGACGACGGGAGGTCTCATAATTGGTGTTGCTGAACAAAAAGCTCAAAGCCGATTTGTAGGTGCGAATCGGATTTAACTCTTTGGTGTTGCTGGCCTTATTGCTCTTTGTCTTTTTTGTTTTGGTAATCACAATCAGATTCCTATCTAATACGTTTCCAACCGATTCTTAAAGCCTTGCCATTATAGTCGAAAACCGATCTTAAAACAATCCCATGCAATGTGGGAATCCGGTGGAATAGGGGGCATTTTTTTTGACGCTGAACATAAGTTGATTTATAATCAGACTCTATAGAAACTTGGATGGCCTCGTTTTTTTATAAAAATTCTCAAGTTTGTTGTGAAAACGCTTATAATATGGACCGCCCAGAATTTGGACGCCTGGTTTTTCCTTTTGTTTTACTAGTCATTTTGCCGGATCGGTATAATCCGTACACTTTTCCTACTTTACCAAAATGTGCTATTTTTGCCGCATCCGATTCCGGCCCAGATGACCTGAAATCGACTGAAATATGTTCGTTCCATGAATCGCAATCCATCATGCTTTCTGATGTTCAGGATAACACCGATACGGTGGATCAGGCCGGTCTTTATGTCCTGCTGGACCGCCTGGATCACTTATCCGATATGGCTGTCAATAAGGGCGTTTCACCTCTGGAAGTCCTGAAAAATCCCTGCCAGTATCGGGGTAAAGTCCTTTCATTCAAAACACTTATCCACCCGGAAGTCAGCCCATTGCAACTTTCCCGGGACGGTTTTGCATCCGAATCGAACCGCTATTTTTACGTTACAGGTCAGATTCCGTTCGGAAAAAACCAGCGGATGCCTGCTATTGTGATTCTTCCATTTCAGCCCGATTTAAAAGACACCGTTGACCCGAAGGTCGTTAGAGGCTATTTTTATATGGTCCTTCGTGCGCCGACGCGAAAGGGCTGGAACCAGACGGGTCCGGAGGTTCTGGATTATCTGGTTTTTGCGGCAGACCGGTTGGAATCCTGGCAGGGGGAAACGGACGGGACCGATGGATTTGGGACAAGGCGGCGATGGGCGGGGATTCTGGCGGGTTTGTGTGCGGTGGTGGTCCTGTGGTTTCTTGTTCGGCGGTTGTCCATGACGCCTGTGACGGGCAGAAAAACGATTTCCCTGCAAAAACGGGAGATGCCTGTGCTGAATATAAATCGTGACTTTCAAGGCCCGGTGATTCAGGTTGCACTGGGTGACAGGAGCTATCCGATTTACGTGGGAGATGGGATTTTACAGCAATTTGAACGGATGTATCGCTTTCACTGCGGCCGGCGGCGGGCGGCGGTGATTACGGATGAAACGGTGGGGGGGCTTTATGGAGAAGTTCTGACGAAAAGCCTTCAGCAGGCGGGGGTTGATTCGTCTTGTTCCGCTGTCCCGCCGGGAGAGTCTTCCAAACGGATGCCGGTCTGCGAGAATCTCTATGAAAGACTGTTCGATTTTTCCCTGGAGCGTTCGGACCGCGTGATTGCGCTGGGAGGCGGAGTCGTCGGAGATCTGGCGGGGTTTGTCGCCGCGACGTTCAAGAGGGGAGTGCCTTTCGTGCAAATCCCCACAACCCTTCTGGCGATGGTCGATAGCAGCATTGGCGGAAAGACGGGGATTAATCATCCCCGTGGCAAGAATATGATCGGCGCGTTTCATCAGCCGGAATTTGTCTATATCGATACCGCGGTTTTAAAAACGCTTCCACGAAGGGAGTTGGGCTGCGGACTGGCCGAATCGGTCAAACACGCCGTGATTCGGGACGGGGAATTTTTCCGATGGCTGGAAGAACACGCCGCGGACATTCTGGATTTGAAACCGGATTGCTTGATGAAGCTGGTGGAATGGAATTGCCGCATCAAGGCGGCGGTGGTTTCTGCGGATGAACGGGAAAACGGCCTTCGCGGCATTTTGAATCTGGGGCATACAATCGGGCATACATTGGAAACCGTCTTGCCCGAGCGGGATTACCATCATGGCGAGGCGGTGTCGCTGGGAATGGTTGCCGCCTGCCGTCTGGCCGTGGGGCGGCAAATGCTTTCCGATCAGGACAGCCGGCGAATTCAGACTCTGTTGGACCGTTTCGGTTTGCCCACGCGGGCGGAACAGGCCTTCCCCGTGGAGTTGCTCCTGGCGGCAATGCGGCACGATAAAAAAGTCACGCAGGGGAAAATCCGTTTTGTGCTTCCGACGCGAATCGGCGACTGCGCGTTTGACGATTCACTCTCGGAGGAGCTGGTACAAGAGGCGATTCGTTCCTTGCAACCTTAACTCCCAGAAAGGGGGGATCCCCGGGTGAATGCAGAAAATCATTCAGCAAACGCGGCAGTTCCAAGTCCATCCCCCGATGAAATCAAGAAGTGGCTCCGTCTGAATCTGACCGACCAGGTCGGGTCCGTTACCTTCAAACGGCTGCTCGATGCATTCGGGACGGTGGAAAAAGCCCTCGGTGCCACGGCAGGTCAATTGATGGCCGTAGAAGGCATCGGAGCAAAGACGGCAAATATCATTGCCGGCAGCCGGGACCGCGTGGAAGCGGATAAGGAATGGGAACTCGCGATGAAACTCGGTGTTACGATCCTGACCCTGGAATCCCCCGAATACCCGACGCTGCTCAAGCAGATTTACGATCCGCCTCCGGTGTTGTACGTGAAGGGGGATCTGCGAAGGCAGGATTCGCTGGCCGTCGCGATTGTCGGCTCACGGCATTGCAGCCAGTACGGGCGGGAACAGGCTTCCCGATTTGCTCACCTCCTGGCGGCGGCGGGGCTGACCATCGTGTCGGGGCTGGCCCGCGGGATCGATACCGCCGCGCACCGCGGGGCACTGGCGGCAAAGGGCAGAACCCTGGCGGTCCAGGGCTGCGGACTGGCAAAAATTTTTCCTGAAGAAAATACCGATCTGGCCAGGGACATCGCCGCCAGCGGGGCTTTGATCAGCGAGTTGCCTCTGGAGTATGAACCGCTCAGCTCGATGTTCCCCGCCAGAAACCGGATTATCTCGGGATTGTCCCTGGGTACGTTGGTGATCGAGGCGGCGAACCGCAGCGGGGCGATGATTACCGCGAAGTTTGCCCTGGAGCAGAATCGCGAAGTAATGGCCCTGCCGGGCCGGGTGGATTGTCCCACCAGCGAAGGTCCCCATCGTCTGCTCAGGGATGGCGCCTCGCTGGTGGAGAGAATCGAGGATGTGATGGATGCGATTGGAAGCGTCGGCCAGATTCTGAAACCTCACACCCTGGCGACGGAGGAGCGGACCGAATTCGCCCGGGAGCCGTCCCTCTTTGAAGAAAATCTGCCCGGATTGACCAAGGTGGAATCGTCCGTTCTCCAATCGATGGAACAGGATGCCATTCATATCGAACAGATTATCGAGAAAACATCCCTCTCGGTTGCGCAGGTGAACAGCTCTCTGACAAGTTTGCAGTTGAAGGGGATGGTTCAGCAGCAGCCGGGAGGATTTTACAAACGCAGAAAAAAGGCGTGATGGGACAAACCGTGGCAAAACGGGGAAAATGCGAAACAATCAGCGGGGATCGATGCAGAACATCAGTCCGGCTTTGATGGAAGCGTCCTCGAGGATGTCCGAGCGGTCCACGCGGATGACACGGGCCAGTTGATGGGGCGACGCGTTGTCGTCGGGCTGCAATTCGGATGTCTCCGGTTGCAGTTCCACTTATTGCGCCTGGCGAAGGGG